>NC_016941.1:1227904-1534880 GCF_000236925.1 Staphylococcus argenteus
GTAACATTAATTTTAAGTTTATTCGGTCAGTTAGGTGATTTAGTGGAATCAGGATTTAAGCGTCACTTCGGCGTTAAAGACTCAGGTCGAATACTACCTGGGCATGGTGGTATCTTAGACCGATTTGACAGCTTTATGTTTGTGTTACCGTTATTAAATATTTTATTAATACAATCTTAATGCTGAGAACAGATCATTAAATGATAAGAGGAGTTGCTGAGATATTTTTGTTTTATCTCAGCGCTCCTTTTGAAAATTATGCAGAATAATTATTTAAACTAGCCATTATATTTTGTGAATTTTCATTAGCATATTATAATGACTTATATTACGTATACAGCAATCATATTTTACTTTAAAAGAAATTTATAAATAATTGAGGTGTAGCGAGTGAGCTATTTAATTACAATAATTGCATTTATTATTGTTTTTGGTGTTCTTGTAACTGTTCATGAATATGGACATATGTTTTTTGCGAAAAGAGCAGGTATTATGTGTCCAGAATTTGCGATTGGTATGGGACCAAAAATATTTAGTTTTAGAAAAAATGAAACACTTTATACAATAAGACTATTACCCGTTGGTGGATATGTTCGTATGGCAGGGGATGGTTTGGAAGAACCACCAGTAGAACCTGGAATGAATATCAAAATTAAATTAAATGAAAATAATGAAATTACACATATCATATTAGATGACCATCATAAGTTTCAACAAATTGAAGCGATTGAAGTTAAAAAATGTGATTTTAAAGATGAGTTATTCATAGAAGGAATTACTGCTTATGACAATGAAAGACACCATTTTAAAATTGCAAGAAAGGCATTCTTTGTTGAAAATGGTAGTTTAGTTCAAATTGCACCGAAAGACAGACAATTTGCACATAAAAAGCCTTGGCCAAAATTTTTAACATTATTTGCAGGTCCATTATTTAACTTTATTTTAGCCTTAGTCCTATTTATTGGTCTTGCATATTATCAAGGTACACCAACTTCTACTGTAGACCAAGTTGCAGATAAGTACCCAGCTCAACAAGCAGGATTACAAAAAGGTGATAAAATTGTTCAAATTGGCAATTACAAAATATCTGAATTTGCAGATGTTGACAAAGCTTTAGACAAAGTAAAAGATAATAAGACAACTGTTAAATTTGAACGTAATGGTAAAACAAAATCGGTTGAATTAACTCCTAAAAAGACTGAAAGAAAACTTACAAAAGTGAGTTCAGAAACTAAATATGTTCTTGGGTTCCAACCTGCAAGTGAACATACGATTTTTAAACCGATATTATACGGATTTGAAAGCTTTTTAAAGGGTAGTACACTTATTTTTACAGCAGTAGTTGGTATGATAGCAAGTATTTTCACTGGTGGTTTCTCATTCGACATGTTGAATGGGCCTGTTGGTATTTATCATAATGTAGACTCTGTAGTTAAATCTGGTATTATCAGCTTAATTGGTTATACTGCATTATTAAGTGTTAACTTAGGTATTATGAATTTAATTCCAATACCAGCCCTTGATGGTGGACGTATATTGTTTGTTATTTATGAAGCAATTTTTAGAAAACCAGTTAATAAAAAAGCAGAAACAACAATTATCGCTATCGGTGCGATATTCATGGTCATTATTATGATATTAGTCACGTGGAATGATATTCGACGATATTTTTTATAAATTAGGAGGATAAATAATTATGAAACAATCCAAAGTTTTTATACCAACGATGCGTGATGTGCCATCGGAAGCAGAAGCACAGAGTCATCGTTTATTATTGAAATCAGGTTTGATTAAACAAAGTACAAGTGGGATTTATAGTTATTTACCGCTAGCAACTCGTGTGTTAAATAATATTACAGCAATTGTGCGTCAAGAAATGGAACGTATTGATTCTGTTGAAATTTTGATGCCAGCTTTACAACAAGCTGAATTATGGGAAGAATCAGGTCGTTGGGGAGCTTATGGACCAGAATTAATGCGCTTGCAAGATCGACATGGAAGACAATTCGCATTGGGTCCAACACATGAAGAATTAGTAACATCATTAGTAAGAAATGAGTTAAAATCATATAAACAATTGCCAATGACGTTATTCCAAATTCAATCAAAATTCCGTGATGAAAAGAGACCTCGTTTTGGTTTATTGCGTGGACGCGAGTTTATTATGAAAGATGCTTATTCATTCCATGCAGATGAAGCATCTTTAGATCAAACATATCAAGATATGTATTACGCATATAGCCGTATATTTGAGCGTGTTGGTATTAATGCTAGACCAGTTGTAGCAGATTCAGGCGCTATCGGTGGTAGTCATACACATGAATTTATGGCCTTAAGTGCAATTGGTGAAGACACAATTGTTTACAGTAAAGAAAGCGATTATGCCGCTAACATTGAAAAAGCTGAAGTGGTTTATGAACCTAATCATAAACATACAGCAGAAAAAGCGTTAGAAAAAATAGAAACCCCAAATGTTAAGACTGCACAAGAGTTAGCAGACTTTTTAGGAAGACCAGTAGACGAAATTGTTAAAACAATGATTTTCAAAGTTGATGGTGAATATATTATGGTATTAGTTCGTGGACATCATGAAATTAATGACATTAAATTAAAATCATACTTTGAAACAGATAATATTGAATTAGCAACACAAGATGAAATTGTAAATTTAGTTGGTGCCAATCCTGGATCGTTAGGACCTGTTCTTGATAAAGAGATTAAAATCTACGCAGATAATTTTGTACAAGACTTAAATAATCTTGTAGTTGGTGCAAATGAAGATGGCTACCATTTAATTAATGTTAATGTAGGTAGAGATTTTAATGTTGATGAATACGGAGATTTCCGTTTTATTTTAGAAGGTGAGAAGTTAAGCGATGGTTCTGGCGTTGCGCATTTTGCAGAAGGTATAGAAGTTGGCCAAGTATTCAAATTAGGTACTAAATACTCAGAATCGATGAATGCAACTTTCTTAGATAACCAAGGTAAAGCACAACCTTTAATTATGGGGTGCTATGGAATTGGTATTTCTAGAACATTAAGTGCAATTGTTGAACAAAATCATGATGACAACGGTATTATTTGGCCTAAATCAGTATCACCATTTGATATACATTTAATTTCAATTAATCCTAAGAAAGATGATCAGCGTGAACTTGCAGATCAACTTTATGCGAAATTTAATGATAAATTTGATGTATTGTATGATGACCGTCAAGAACGTGCTGGTGTAAAATTCAATGATGCAGATTTAATTGGATTGCCATTGCGAATCGTAGTTGGTAAACGTGCATCTGAAGGAATTGTTGAAGTTAAAGAACGTTTAACTGGAAATAGTGAAGAAGTTCATATCGATGACTTAATGACTGTCATTTCTAATAAATATGACAATTTAAAATAATGAAAAACATTTAACATAATAAGAGTAGGATAAAGCTAAAAGAAATTGCGTGCTTATGTCCTACTCTTATTATTTTTGATATAATGATTATTCGATGAAATATGACTGAAGACGTAGTATAATTAATGATAAATTTGTTTTAACAATAATGTGATTAGATATATGTGAAGAAGATAGAAGTTAAGTGTTTTTCACTTCGAATAAACCGTATAATCTAATTATTATTGAAATGCATAAAAGTAATTTCTATTTAAGGTGGTAATTGTCTTGGCAATGACAGAGCAACAAAAATTTAAAGTGCTTGCTGATCAAATTAAAATTTCAAATCAATTAGATAGTGAAATTTTAAATTCAGGTGAACTGACACGTATAGATGTTTCTAATAAAAATAGAACATGGGAATTTCATATTACATTACCACAATTCTTAGCTCATGAAGATTATTTATTATTTATTAACGCGATAGAGCAAGAATTTAAAGATATTGCCAATGTTACATGTCGTTTTACGGTAACAGATGGTACAAATCAAGATGAACATGCAATAAAATATTTTGGGCATTGTATTGATCAAACAGGTTTATCTCCAAAAGTTAAAGGACAATTAAAACAGAAAAAGCTTATCATGTCAGGTAAGATTTTAAAAGTAATGGTGTCGAATGACATAGAACGAAATCATTTTGATAAAGCATGTAATGGAAGTCTCGTTAAGGCTTTCAGAAATTGTGGTTTTGACTTAGATAAAATAGTTTTTGAAACAAATGACAATGATCAAGAACAAAATTTAGCATCTTTAGAAGCACATATTCAAGAAGAAGATGAACAAAGTGCACGTTTAGCTACAGAGAAACTTGAAAAAATGAAAGCTGAAAAAGCGAAACAACAAGATAATAACGAAAGTGCTGTTGATAAATGTCAAATAGGAAAACCAATTCAAATTGAAAATATTAAACCTATTGAATCAATTATTGAAGAAGAGTTTAAAGTTGCTATTGAAGGGGTTATTTTTGATATTAATCTAAAAGAACTAAAAAGTGGACGCCATATCGTTGAAATTAAAGTTACTGACTATACAGATTCATTAGTATTAAAAATGTTTACTCGTAAAAATAAGGATGATTTAGAACATTTCAAAGCATTGAGTGTTGGTAAATGGGTTAGAGCACAAGGGCGAATCGAGGAAGATACATTTATTAGAGATTTAGTAATGATGATGTCTGATATTGAAGAAATTAAAAAAGCTACGAAAAAAGATAAAGCTGAAGAAAAACGTGTCGAATTTCATTTGCATACCGCAATGAGTCAAATGGATGGAATACCAAATATTGGCGCGTATGTTAAACAAGCTGCAGATTGGGGTCACCCAGCTATTGCTGTAACAGATCATAACGTTGTACAAGCATTCCCAGATGCCCATGCAGCAGCTGAAAAACATGGCATTAAAATGATTTATGGTATGGAAGGTATGTTGGTTGATGATGGTGTTCCGATTGCGTATAAACCACAAGATGTCGTATTAAAAGATGCTACATATGTTGTATTTGACGTTGAGACTACAGGTTTGTCAAATCAATATGATAAAATTATTGAGCTCGCAGCTGTAAAAATTCATAACGGTGAAATCATCGATAAATTTGAAAGATTTAGTAATCCACATGAACGATTATCGGAAACGATTATCAATTTAACGCATATTACCGATGATATGTTAGTTGACGCGCCCGAAATTGAGGAAGTTCTAACAGAATTTAAAGAATGGGTTGGCGATGCGATATTCGTAGCACATAATGCTTCATTTGATATGGGCTTCATTGATACTGGATATGAACGACTAGGATTTGGACCATCTACCAATGGTGTTATCGATACTTTAGAATTATCTCGTACAATTAATACCGAATATGGTAAACATGGTTTGAACTTTTTAGCAAAAAAATATGGCGTAGAATTAACACAACATCACCGCGCCATTTATGATACAGAGGCAACAGCTTACATTTTCATTAAAATGGTTCAACAAATGAAAGAATTAGGTGTATTGAATCATAATGAAATCAACAAAAAGCTTAGTAATGAGGATGCATATAAACGTGCGAGACCGAGCCATGTAACACTGATTGTACAAAATCAGCAAGGTCTTAAAAATTTATTTAAAATTGTAAGTGCATCGCTGGTGAAATATTTCTATCGTACACCACGGATTCCGCGTTCATTATTAGATGAATATCGTGAAGGGTTATTAGTTGGAACAGCTTGTGATGAAGGTGAATTATTCACAGCCGTTATGCAAAAAGATCAAAGTGAAGTTGAAAAAATTGCTAAATACTATGATTTCATTGAAATTCAACCGCCAGCACTTTATCAAGATTTAATAGATAGGGAATTAATTAGAGATACAGAAACATTACATGAAATTTATCAACGATTAATGCATGCTGGTGATACAGCAGGCATACCAGTTATTGCGACAGGTAATGCCCACTATTTATTTGAACACGATGGAATTGCACGTAAAATTTTAATAGCATCGCAACCTGGTAATCCACTGAATCGTTCAACTTTACCAGAAGCACATTTTAGAACTACAGATGAAATGTTAAACGAGTTTCATTTTTTAGGTGAAGAAAAAGCGCATGAAATTGTTGTGAAAAATACTAATGAATTGGCAGATCGAATTGAACGTGTAGTTCCTATTAAAGATGAATTGTATACACCTCGTATGGAAGGTGCCAATGAGGAAATTAGAGAGTTAAGTTATGCAAATGCACGTAAATTGTATGGCGAAGATTTACCTCAAATCGTTATTGATAGATTAGAAAAAGAATTAAAAAGTATCATTGGGAATGGTTTCGCAGTTATTTATTTAATTTCACAACGTTTGGTTAAAAAATCGTTGGATGATGGATATTTAGTAGGTTCTCGTGGTTCCGTTGGTTCAAGTTTTGTAGCAACAATGACTGAAATTACTGAGGTGAACCCATTACCGCCGCATTATATTTGCCCAAATTGTAAAACGAGTGAATTTTTTAATGATGGTTCTGTAGGATCAGGATTCGATTTACCAGATAAAACGTGTGAAACTTGTGGGGCACCGCTTATCAAAGAAGGACAAGATATTCCATTTGAAACTTTCTTGGGCTTCAAAGGGGATAAGGTTCCTGATATCGATTTAAACTTTAGTGGTGAATATCAACCAAATGCTCATAACTATACAAAAGTATTGTTTGGTGAGGATAAAGTTTTCCGTGCAGGTACGATAGGTACTGTCGCTGAAAAGACTGCTTTTGGTTATGTCAAAGGCTACTTAAATGATCAAGGTATTCATAAAAGAGGTGCTGAAATAGATCGACTTGTAAAAGGGTGTACTGGTGTTAAACGTACAACTGGGCAACACCCAGGGGGTATTATTGTAGTACCTGATTATATGGATATTTATGATTTTACACCAATACAATATCCTGCAGACGACCAAAATTCAGCATGGATGACGACACACTTCGATTTCCATTCTATTCATGACAATGTGTTGAAGCTCGACATACTTGGTCACGATGATCCGACTATGATACGTATGCTTCAAGATTTATCAGGAATTGATCCAAAAACGATACCAGTAGATGATAAAGAAGTCATGCAAATATTTAGTACACCTGAAAGTTTAGGTGTTACTGAAGATGAAATTTTATGTAAAACAGGCACATTTGGCGTGCCGGAATTTGGTACTGGATTCGTTCGACAAATGTTAGAAGACACAAAGCCAACTTCGTTCTCTGAGTTAGTTCAAATTTCTGGATTGTCACACGGTACAGATGTATGGTTAGGCAATGCGCAGGAATTAATTAAATCAGGTATTTGTGATTTATCAAGTGTAATTGGTTGTCGTGATGATATCATGGTTTATTTAATGTACGCTGGTTTAGAACCATCGATGGCATTTAAAATTATGGAATCAGTACGTAAAGGTAAAGGTTTAACTGAAGAAATGATAGATACGATGAAAGAAAATAATGTGCCAGATTGGTATTTAGATTCGTGTCTAAAAATTAAGTACATGTTCCCTAAAGCCCATGCAGCAGCATACGTTTTAATGGCAGTACGTATCGCATATTTCAAAGTACACCATCCGCTTTATTATTATGCTTCTTACTTTACAATTCGTGCGTCAGACTTTGATTTAATTACGATGATTAAAGATAAAACAAGCATTCGAAATACTGTAAAAGACATGTATTCTCGCTATATGGATTTGGGTAAAAAAGAAAAAGACGTATTAACTGTCTTGGAAATTATGAATGAAATGGCACATCGTGGTTATCGAATGCAACCGATTAGTTTAGAAAAGAGTCAAGCGTTCGAGTTTATCATTGAAGGAGATTCACTCATTCCACCATTTATTTCAGTGCCGGGTCTTGGTGAAAATGTTGCAAAACGTATTGTTGAAGCACGTGATGATGGTCCGTTCTTATCAAAAGAAGACTTGAATAAAAAAGCTGGATTATCTCAGAAAATTATTGAGTATTTAGATGAGTTAGGCTCATTACCGAATTTACCAGATAAAGCTCAGCTTTCAATATTTGATATGTAATCGAAATATTACACTATAGCATTTAGTGATTTTATTTTAGAAAAAGTTATATCAGATTCGATGAGGTTTTATATGATTGTTTAACTTAACGCTCTGATTTAGCAGAAAAATAAATATAAGAAGACTAATTTTAAGGAAGAATCACTGATAATTGGTGAAGTCATTTGTTTAGTAAATAAACTTATGCTATAATTAAGGTGCTTAAAAATTAGTGAACTCAGGCAAAAGAGTGGGAGATTCCCGCTCTTTTCTATTTGCCAAAAAGGGAGGCCTGTATGAGTAAAATTACAGAACAAGTTGAAGTGATTGTTCAACCAATTATGGAAGACTTGAATTTTGAACTTGTAGACGTTGAATATGTCAAAGAAGGTAGAGACCATTTTCTTAGAATCTCTATTGATAAAGAAGGTGGCGTGGATTTAAATGATTGTACGCTTGCTTCTGAAAAAATAAGTGAAGCTATGGATGCGAATGATCCAATTCCTGAAATGTATTATTTGGACGTAGCATCACCTGGTGCGGAACGTCCTATTAAAAAAGAACAAGATTTCCAAAATGCAATAACTAAGCCTGTTTTTGTCTCATTGTATGTACCAATTGATGGTGAAAAAGAATGGTTAGGCATTTTACAGGAAGTCAATAATGAAACAATTGTTGTACAGGTGAAAATTAAAGCAAGAACAAAAAATATAGAGATACCGAGAGACAAAATAGCAAAAGCACGTCACGCAGTTATGATTTAACGTGATGAGGAGGAAAAAACGTGTCAAGTAATGAATTATTATTAGCTACTGAATATTTAGAAAAAGAAAAGAAAATTCCTAGAGCAGTGTTAATTGATGCAATTGAAGCAGCATTGATTACTGCATACAAAAAGAATTATGATAGTGCAAGAAATGTCCGTGTTGAATTAAATATGGATCAAGGTACATTCAAAGTAATTGCTCGAAAAGACGTTGTTGAAGAGGTCTTTGATGATAGAGATGAAGTCGACTTAAGTACTGCACTTGTTAAAAACCCAGCATACGAAATTGGAGATATTTATGAAGAAGATGTAACACCAAAAGACTTCGGTCGTGTTGGTGCTCAAGCTGCGAAACAAGCAGTTATGCAACGACTTCGTGATGCTGAACGTGAAATTTTATTTGAAGAGTTTATTGATAAAGAAGAAGATATATTAACAGGTGTGATTGATCGTGTAGATCACCGCTATGTTTATGTTAACTTAGGACGTATTGAAGCAGTTTTATCTGAAGCCGAAAGAAGCCCTAATGAAAAATATATTCCTAATGAACGTATCAAAGTTTATGTTAACAAAGTAGAACAAACTACAAAAGGACCTCAAATTTATGTTTCACGAAGCCATCCAGGTTTATTAAAACGTTTGTTTGAACAAGAAGTACCAGAAATTTATGATGGTACTGTTATCGTAAAATCAGTTGCTCGTGAGGCAGGAGATCGTTCTAAAATCAGTGTCTTCTCAGAAAATCATGATATCGATGCTGTTGGTGCATGTGTTGGTGCCAAAGGCGCGCGTGTTGAAGCTGTTGTTGAAGAGCTAGGTGGCGAAAAAATCGACATCGTACAATGGAATGAAGATCCAAAAGTATTTGTAAAAAATGCTTTAAGCCCTTCTCAAGTTTTAGAAGTTATAGTTGATGAAGCAAATCAATCTACAGTAGTTGTTGTTCCTGATTATCAATTGTCATTGGCGATTGGTAAAAGAGGACAAAACGCACGTCTAGCTGCTAAATTAACAGGTTGGAAAATTGATATTAAATCAGAAACAGATGCACGTGAAGCAGGTATCTATCCAGTAGTAGAGGTTGAAAATGTAACTGACGATGAAGTTATTACAGAAGAGGATGCTATAGCAGAATCAACAGAAGACGCAACAGAAGTTACAGTTGATACTAACGTAGAGAAAGAATCTGAATAATAGGTTGGAGTGAAGTATCTATGAAAAAGAAAAAAATTCCGATGCGAAAATGCATTCTTTCAAATGAAATGCATCCCAAAAAAGATATGATTCGTGTTGTCATAAACAAAGAAGGCGAAATTTTTGCGGATGTAACAGGAAAGAAACAAGGCCGTGGCGCATATGTTTCTAAAGATGTTGCAATGGTTGAAAAAGCGCAACAAAAAGAAATACTTGAGAAGTATTTTAAAGCGTCAAAAGAAGAATTGGAGCCTGTTTATAATGAAATTATTAGATTGATTTATAGAGAAGAGATTCCAAAATGAGTATAGAACAAATATTAAACTTTTTAGGATTGGCAATGCGAGCTGGTAAAGTAAAAACAGGTGAATCAGTCATTGTTAATGATATTAAAAAGGGAAATTTGAAACTCGTCATTGTTACTGAAGATGCATCAAATAATACAACTAAATTAATTACAGACAAATGTAATAGTTATAAGGTTCCATTTAGAAAATTTGGAAGCCGAAATGAATTGGGAATAGCACTTGGAAAAGGTGAGCGTGTTAATGTAGGGATTACTGACCCAGGCTTTGCTAAAAAGTTGCTATCAATGATAGATGAATATCATAAGGAGTGATTATATGAGTAAACAAAGAATTTACGAATATGCGAAAGAATTAAATCTAAAGAGTAAAGAGATTATAGATGAGTTAAAAAGCATGAATATTGAGGTTTCAAATCATATGCAAGCTTTGGAAGATGACCAAATTAAAGCATTAGATAAAAAGTTCAAAAAAGAACAAAAAAATGATTCAAAACAAAGCGCTCAAAATAATCACCAAAAATCAAACAACAACAAAAACCAAAACAACAACAAAGGACAACAAAAAGATAACAAGAAGAATCAACAACCTAATAATAAAGGTAACAAAAACAACAAAAAGAATAATAAAAATAATAAGAAGAACAATAAAAATAATAAGCCACAAAACCAACCAGTTGAACCAAAAGAAATACCTTCAAAGGTAACATACCAAGAAGGTATCACTGTTGGTGAATTTGCTGACAAATTAAACGTTGAGTCTTCTGAAATTATTAAAAAATTATTCCTACTTGGTATTGTTGCTAATATTAACCAATCTTTAAATCAAGAAACAATTGAATTAATTGCTGATGACTACGGTGTAGAAGTTGAAGAAGAAGTTGTTATCAATGAAGAAGATCTTTCAACATACTTCGAAGATGAAAAAGATGATCCAGAAGCAATTGAAAGACCAGCAGTTGTAACAATCATGGGACACGTTGACCATGGTAAAACAACATTATTAGATTCAATTCGTCATACAAAGGTAACTGCTGGAGAAGCAGGCGGCATTACACAACATATTGGTGCATATCAAATTGAAAACGATGGTAAAAAAATTACTTTCCTTGATACACCAGGACATGCTGCTTTCACAACAATGCGTGCGCGTGGTGCCCAAGTAACTGATATCACAATTTTAGTAGTAGCTGCTGATGACGGTGTAATGCCTCAAACTATTGAAGCAATTAACCACGCTAAAGAAGCAGAAGTGCCAATTATCGTAGCAGTGAACAAAATTGATAAACCAACTTCGAATCCAGACAGAGTTATGCAAGAATTAACTGAGTACGGTTTGATTCCTGAAGATTGGGGTGGCGACACAATTTTCGTTCCGCTTTCAGCATTAAGTGGTGATGGTATTGATGATTTATTAGAAATGATTGGCTTAGTTGCGGAAGTACAAGAACTTAAAGCAAACCCTAAAAATCGTGCTGTTGGAACAGTTATCGAAGCAGAATTAGATAAATCTCGTGGTCCTTCTGCGTCATTGTTAGTCCAAAATGGTACATTAAATGTTGGTGATGCGATTGTTGTTGGTAATACGTATGGTCGTATCCGTGCAATGGTAAATGATTTAGGTCAAAGAATTAAAACAGCTGGTCCATCAACACCTGTTGAAATCACTGGTATTAATGATGTGCCTCAAGCGGGAGATCGCTTTGTTGTATTTAGTGATGAAAAACAAGCCCGTCGTATCGGTGAATCAAGACATGAAGCTAGCATCGTACAACAACGTCAAGAAAGTAAAAATGTTTCTTTAGATAACTTGTTTGAACAAATGAAACAAGGCGAAATGAAAGATTTGAACGTTATTATTAAAGGTGATGTTCAAGGTTCTGTCGAAGCTTTAGCTGCATCATTAATGAAAATTGATGTTGAAGGCGTAAATGTACGTATTATTCATACAGCAGTTGGTGCAATAAACGAGTCAGACGTAACACTTGCGAATGCATCAAATGGTATCATTATTGGTTTCAATGTACGTCCAGATAGTGGTGCAAAGCGTGCTGCAGAAGCTGAAAATGTTGATATGCGTTTACACAGAGTCATCTATAACGTTATAGAAGAAATTGAATCAGCGATGAAAGGTCTACTTGATCCAGAATTCGAAGAGCAAGTTATTGGACAAGCAGAAGTTCGTCAAACATTCAAAGTTTCTAAAGTGGGTACTATCGCTGGTTGTTATGTTACTGAAGGTAAAATTACACGTAATGCAGGTGTTCGTATTATTCGTGATGGAATTGTTCAGTACGAAGGTGAATTAGATACACTTAAACGTTTCAAAGATGATGCAAAAGAAGTTGCAAAAGGTTATGAATGTGGTATCACTGTTGAAAACTACAATGACCTTAAAGAAGGCGACGTTATCGAAGCATTTGAAATGGTTGAAATTAAACGTTAATTTTTCATAAAAATAATATGCCAAAAGTATAGTGACGTCGCTTACTTTTGGCTTTTTTATTTGAATAGATTTCCTAGTAAAAGTTACGATATATAGACATGATATTGTATGAAATTTTGCGGTGATCTAGAATGAGTTTTAACGACAAAATATAATGTCGACTAATATTGGAAAATTTTCTGTTAAAAAGCCTATCCTACGGCAAACTTTATTTGATTTTATGGGTTTAATTTATTAAAATAACGTGTGAGCTAAAATAATTGTTTAAGCATTGTTACAGTAAAAAGTGCAAATGACAATTGAACTTAAAGATAAAGAGGTGACAAGAATGAGCAGTATGAGAGCAGAGCGTGTTGGTGAACAAATGAAGAAGGAATTAATGGATATCATCAACAATAAAGTCAAAGATCCTCGAGTTGGTTTTATTACAATAACTGATGTCGTTTTAACAAACGATTTATCACAAGCTAAAGTATTTTTAACAGTTTTAGGAAATGATAAAGAAGTAGAAAATACTTTTAAAGCGCTTGATAAAGCAAAAGGCTTTATTAAGTCAGAATTAGGTTCTAGAATGCGATTACGTATTATGCCGGAATTAATTTATGAGTATGATCAATCAATCGAATACGGTAATAAAATTGAACGAATGATTCAAGATTTACACAAACAAGATAGATAATTTAGTGTTAGGTATCTGGAAAATGTTTGATAATTTCTTAATATCGGTATATTAACATTAAACAGTTAATACAAAGATGTGTAGAAATGTTTAACATTTTCCAGTTTTTTTATGAAGAAATTCAGACAAGAATTAACTACATATATAAATGAATAAAAAGAAGGTGACGAAATGTATAATGGAATTTTACCAGTTTATAAAGAACGAGGATTAACAAGTCATGATGTCGTATTTAAATTACGTAAAATTTTAAAAACTAAAAAAATTGGTCACACAGGTACGCTTGATCCGGAAGTTGCTGGCGTGTTACCAGTATGTATTGGCAATGCTACTAGAGTAAGTGATTATGTAATGGATATGGGCAAGGCATATGAAGCTACTGTTTCAATAGGTAGAAGTACTACTACCGAAGATCAAACTGGTGATACATTAGAAGTTAAAGCTATCCATTCAGCACACATCACTAACGATGATGTTGATCGATTATTAGAAGACTTTAAAGGGGTTATTGAACAAACGCCTCCAATGTATTCGTCGGTAAAAGTTAATGGTAAAAAATTATACGAGTATGCGCGTAACAATGAAACAGTAGAACGCCCTAAACGGAAAGTGAATATTAATGAAATCGGAAGAATTTCTGAACTCGACTTCAAAGGAAACGAATGTCATTTTAAAATACGTGTCGTTTGTGGTAAAGGAACATATATAAGGACATTGGCAACAGATATTGGTGCGAAATTAGGATTTCCAGCGCATATGTCAAAATTAACGCGAATTGAATCAGGTGGTTTTAAATTACAAGATAGTTTAACTTTAGAACAAATAAGTGCACTTCATGAGCAGGATTCATTGCAAAATAAATTGTTTCCTTTAGAATATGGATTAAAGGGTTTGCCAAGCATTAAAATTAAAAATCCGCACATAAAGAAACGTATTTTAAATGGGCAGAAATTTAATAAAAATGAATTTGATAACAAAATTAAGGACCAAATTGTATTTATTGATGATGATTCAAAAAAAGTATTAGCAATTTATATGGCACATCCTACTAAAGAATCAGAAATCAAACCTAAAAAAGTCTTTAATTAAAGGAGATAGAATTTATGAAAGTCATAGAAGTGACACATCCTATTCAATCTAAACAGTATATTAAAGAGGATGTTGCAATGGCATTCGGATTTTTCGATGGCATGCATAAAGGTCATGATAAAGTCTTTGATATTTTAAATGAAATAGCTGAGGCGCGAAATTTGAAAAAAGCGGTAATGACATTCGATCCGCATCCATCAGTCGTGCTTAATCCTAAAAGAAAACGTACAACATATTTAACGCCACTTTCAGATAAAATTGAAAAAATTAGTCAACATGATATTGATTATTGCATCGTTGTTAATTTTTCATCTAGATTTGCAAATGTGAGTGTCGAAGATTTTGTTGAAAATTATGTTATTAAAAATCATGTTAAAGAAGTGATTGCAGGTTTTGATTTTACCTTTGGAAAGTTTGGAAAAGGTAATATGACCGTACTTCAAGAATATGATGCATTCAATACAACGATAGTTAGTAAACAAGAAATTGAAAATGAAAAAATTTCTACGACTTCTATACGTCAAGATTTAATTAACGGTGAATTACAAAAAGCTAATGAAGCGCTGGGTTATATTTATTCAATTAAAGGCACTGTTGTGCAAGGTGAAAAAAGAGGTAGAACAATTGGTTTCCCTACTGCTAATATTCAACCAAGTGATGACTATTTATTGCCTAGAAAAGGTGTTTACGCTGTTAGTATAGAGATTGGTACTGAAAATAAATTATATCGTGGAGTAGCAAATATAGGTGTTAAACCTACATTTCATGATCCGAATAAAGCGGAAGTCGTCATAGAGGTAAATATTTTTGACTTTGAAGATAATATTTATGGAGAGCGCGTAACAGTTTATTGGCATCATTTCTTACGTCCTGAAATTAAATTTGATGGAATTGATCCACTAGTTAAACAGATGAATGATGATAAAGCACGTGCTAAATATTTATTAGCGGTTGATTTTGGTGATGAAGTAGCATATAATATTTAAAGTTGCGTATAGTTACAAAAACAAACTATACCACACCTTTTTCTTAGTAGGTCGAATCTCCAACGCCTAACTCGGATTAAGGAGTATTCAAACATTTTAAGGAGGAAATTGATTATGGCAATTTCACAAGAACGTAAAAACGAAATTATTAAAGAATACCGTGTACACGAAACTGATACAGGTTCTCCAGAAGTACAAATCGCTGTACTTACTGCTGAAATCAACGCAGTTAACGATCACTTACGTACACACAAAAAAGACCACCATTCACGTCGTGGATTATTAAAAATGGTAGGTCGTCGTAGACATTTATTAAACTACTTACGTAGTAAAGATATTCAACGTTACCGTGAATTAATTAAATCACTTGGTATCCGTCGTTAATCTTAATATAACGTCTTTGAGGTTGGGGCATATTTATGTTCCAACCTTAATTTATATCAAAAAGTTTTTACAAATATTAACATTTATTATATGTTAAGCTAATATTGAGTGAACAATAAGGTTACAATAAGATAAAGATGATATAAGTACACCTAGAGAATTAATCAAGAAATTAAAAATACAAGTATATTTTTAAAAATATCACTTATATTTGAACTGATAAGGGTGGGACGATAAGTCTATTTTGTACATAATAGATGATTATCCCGCTCTCTTTTTTTCCAATTCAATATTTTATAACTAATATTAAAATACGATAATAAATGATATGATATAACTATTAGATTCAAGAGAGGAGATTTATAATGTCTCAAGAAAAGAAAGTTTTTAAAACTGAATGGGCAGGAAGATCTTTAACGATTGAAACTGGACAATTAGCTAAACAGGCTAATGGTGCTGTATTAGTTCGTTATGGTGATACAGTTGTATTATCAACTGCAACTGCTTCAAAAGAACCTCGTGATGGAGATTTCTTCCCGTTGACAGTAAACTATGAAGAAAAGATGTACGCTGCGGGTAAAATTCCTGGTGGTTTCAAAAAAAGAGAAGGTCGTCCGGGTGATGATGCAACATTAACTGCGCGTTTAATTGATAGACCAATTAGACCTTTGTTCCCTAAAGGATATAAGCACGATGTTCAAATTATGAATATGGTATTAAGTGCAGACCCAGATTGTTCACCAGAAATGGCTGCAATGATTGGTTCATCTATGGCGCTTAGCGTTTCTGATATTCCATTCCAAGGCCCAATCGCTGGTGTGAATGTTGGTTTTATTGATGGAAAGTATATCATTAATCCAACAGTAGAAGAAAAAGAAGTATCTCGTTTAGACCTTGAAGTAGCCGGCCATAAAGACGCAGTGAACATGGTTGAAGCTGGTGCGAGTGAAATAACTGAACAAGAAATGTTAGAAGCTATCTTTTTCGGTCATGAAGAAATCAAACGTTTAGTTGATTTCCAACAACAAATCATTGACCACATTCAACCTGTTAAGCAAGAATTCATTCCTGTAGAACGTGATGAAGTTTTAGTAGAACGAGTGAAGTCATTAACTGAAGAAAAGGGACTTAAAGAAACTGTATTAACATTTGATAAACAACAACGTGATGATAACCTTGACAACTTAAAAGAAGAAATTGTCAGTGAATTTGTTGATGAAGAAGATCCTGAAAATGAATTATTAATTAAAGAAGTATATTCAATTTTAAATGACTTAATTAAAGAAGAAGTAAGACGTTTAATTGCAGATGAAAAAATTAGACCGGATGGACGTAAACCAGATGAAATCCGACCATTAGATTCAGAGGTAGGTATTTTACCAAGAACACACGGTTCAGGTTTATTCACACGAGGTCAAACACAAGCACTTTCAGTATTAACTTTAGGCGCTTTAGGAGATTATCAATTAATAGATGGTTTAGGACCTGAAGAAGAAAAACGATTTATGCATCATTATAATTTCCCGAATTTCTCAGTAGGTGAAACTGGTCCAGTACGTGCACCAGGTCGTCGTGAAATCGGACATGGTGCATTGGGCGAAAGAGCTTTAAAATATATTATTCCTGATACAGCAGACTTCCCATATACAATTCGTATTGTAAGCGAAGTGCTTGAATCAAATGGTTCATCTTCTCAGGCTTCAATTTGTGGATCAACATTAGCGTTGATGGATGCAGGTGTACCGATTAAAGCACCGGTTGCTGGTATCGCTATGGGGCTTGTTACACGTGAAGATAGCTATACGATTTTAACTGATATCCAAGGCATGGAAGATGCATTAGGTGATATGGACTTTAAAGTTGCTGGTACTAAAGAGGGTATTACAGCCATTCAAATGGATATTAAAATTGACGGTTTAACACGTGAAATTATCGAGGAAGCTTTAGAACAAGCGAGACGTGGTCGTTTAGAAATTATGGATCACATGCTTCAAACAATTGAACAACCGCGCACTGAATTAAGTGCTTACGCGCCAAAAGTTGTTACGATGACAATTAAACCAGATAAGATTAGAGATGTTATCGGACCTGGTGGTAAAAAAATCAACGAAATTATCGATGAAACAGGCGTTAAACTCGATATTGAACAAGATGGTACAATCTTTATTGGTGCTGTAGATCAAGCTATGATAAATCGCGCGCGTGAAATCATTGAAGAGATTACACGTGAAGCAGAAGTCGGCCAAATATATCAAGCGACTGTTAAACGTATTGAAAAATACGGTGCTTTTGTGGGTCTATTCCCAGGTAAAGATGCCTTGCTTCACATTTCACAAATTTCTAAAGATAGAATCGAAAAAGTGGAAGACGTTTTAAAAATTGGTGATACAATTGAAGTTAAGATTACAGAAATTGATAAGCAAGGTCGTGTGAATGCTTCACACAGAGCATTAGAAGAATAATTAATAAAAATCAAAGTCATATGACGACATTTTATCGTCATGTGATTTTTTTATGTCTTTTTAAAGTAGAACCTCAATTTATTTTTGTTGCATTGGACATTTTAAAACACTTTATTATTTTGTGTGCAACTGTTAATTATCCAGTATGTATAGTGATTAATAGTGTACATCAAGTGTTTTTTAACTTATAATAAATAATGAGTTTATATATGGACGGGTAACAAATTTAGGAGGTAAGATTTTGAGTTTAATAAAGAAAAAGAATAAAGATATTCGCATTATACCACTAGGTGGCGTTGGCGAAATCGCTAAAAATATGTATATCGTTGAAGTAGACGATGAAATGTTTATGTTAGATGCTGGACTTATGTTTCCAGAAGATGAAATGTTAGGTATTGATATTGTTATACCGGATATTTCGTATGTATTAGAAAATAAAGATAAATTAAAAGGTATATTCCTTACACATGGACACGAGCATGCAATTGGTGCAGTGAGTTATGTCCTTGAACAATTAGATGCACCAGTTTATGGATCTAAATTAACTATAGCGTTGATTAAAGAAAATATGAAAGCCCGTAACATTGATAAAAAAGTACGCTATTACACAGTTAATAATGATTCAATTATGAGATTTAAAAACGTTAATATTAGTTTCTTTAACACAACACATAGTATTCCTGATAGTTTAGGTGTATGCATCCATACTTCATATGGCGCAATTGTTTATACTGGAGAATTTAAGTTCGATCAAAGTTTACATGGACATTATGCTCCAGATATTAAACGTATGGCTGAAATTGGTGAAGAAGGCGTATTTGTTTTAATTAGTGATTCTACAGAAGCTGAGAAACCTGGATACAATACACCTGAAAATGTAATTGAACATCATATGTATGATGCATTTGCTAAAGTACGTGGTCGTTTGATTGTGTCTTGTTATGCATCCAACTTTATACGTATCCAACAAGTGTTGAATATTGCAAGTAAGTTAAATCGAAAAGTATCATTTTTAGGCAGATCACTTGAAAGTTCATTTAATATTGCTCGTAAAATGGGGTACTTCGATATTCCTAAAGATTTGCTTATTCCTATAACAGAAGTTGATAATTATCCTAAAAATGAAGTGATTATTATTGCTACTGGTATGCAAGGGGAGCCAGTTGAAGCATTGAGTCAAATGGCGCAACATAAACATAAAATTATGAATATTGAAGAAGGCGATTCTGTATTTTTAGCAATTACAGCATCAGCTAATATGGAAGTAATCATTGCAAACACACTAAATGAACTAGTTCGTGCAGGCGCCCATATAATTCCTAACAATAAAAAGATTCATGCATCAAGTCATGGTTGCATGGAAGAATTGAAAATGATGATTAACATCATGAAACCTGAATACTTCATTCCTGTACAAGGTGAATTCAAAATGCAAATTGCACACGCAAAGTTAGCAGCAGAAGCAGGTGTTGCACCTGAAAAGATTTTTCTTGTTGAAAAAGGTGATGTCATTAATTACAACGGTAAAGAAATGGTATTAAATGAAAAGGTTAATTCAGGTAATATTTTAATTGATGGTATAGGTATAGGGGATGTAGGAAATATTGTTTTACGAGACCGTCATCTTTTAGCGGAAGATGGTATCTTTATTGCGGTTGTAACATTAGATCCTAAAAATAGACGCATTGCTGCAGGACCTGAAATTCAGTCTCGCGGTTTTGTATATGTACGTGAAAGTGAAGATTTATTGCAAGAAGCAGAAGATAAAGTTCGTGAGATTGTAGAAGCAGGTTTACAAGAAAAGCGTATTGAATGGTCTGAAATTAAACAAAACATGCGCGATCAAATTAGTAAACTTTTATTCGAAAGTACGAAACGTCGTCCTATGATTATTCCAGTTATTTCTGAAATTTAATCAAAAGATATTAACATAAAAGAGGTCAGAACAATTCATTGAAATATAATTAATGTCAGTGACAATGTAGTTATATTTTAAAATGGTCATTTTAAGGGGGAAGTTATATTCAAATAACCTCTGCAGAGTGATTCAAAGATGAAACTGTTCTAACCTCTTTCATCGTCTGTTTGAAATGTAAACTATAAGCGCTACATTCAAATTGATAACTTTAGGAAAATTAGCATTTTTAATTACGTTATAACATTGACAACATAAGGAGGTGCGTCAATTGGCACAAGCAAAAAAGAAATCGACAGCTAAGAAAAAGACAACATCCAAAAAAAGAACAAATTCAAGGAAAAAGAAAAATGATAATCCGATACGCTATGTCATAGCTATATTAATCGTAGTCTTAGTTGTATTGGGTGTTTTCCAATTAGGAATTATAGGTCGTCTAATTGACAGCTTCTTTAATTATTTATTTGGTTACAGTAGATATTTAACATATATTTTAGTTCTCTTAGCAACTGGTTTTATTACATACTCTAAACGTATTCCTAAGACTAGACGGACAGCTGGGTCGATTATATTACAAATTGCATTATTATTTGTGTCACAGATAGTATTCTATTTTAATAGTGGCGTCAAAGCTGAAAGAGAACCTGTACTTTCTTATGTATATCAATCATATCAACATAGTCATTTTCCTAATTTTGGCGGTGGTGTATTAGGATTTTACTTATTAGAATTAAGCGTACCTTTAATATCGTTATTTGGGGTGTGCATTATTACAGTACTACTGTTATGTTCAAGTTTTATTTTATTAACTAATCACCAACACAGAGATGTTGCGAAAATTGCTTTAGAAAACATAAAAACGTGGTTTAGTTCATTTAATGAAAAAATGTCTGAAAAAAATCAAGAAAAACAAATTAAACGTGAAGAAAAAGCAAGACTTAAAGAAGCACAACAACAAGCTCGTCAAAACGAAAGACCACAAATTAAAGATGTGAGTGACTTTCCTGAAGTACCTCAAGAAAGAGACATCCCAATTTACGGACATAATGAGAATGAAGAGAACAATCAACAGACACAAAGTCGCAAAAAACGAATTTTTGATGCTGACCAAAATGCAGACAACAATGACAATCATAATAAAATTAAACATCAAGAACAATTGGTAGAACAAAGTAATCATAATACTGAAAGTGAGAACTCAATAGAAGAAGCAGGGGAAGTAACCAATGTATCTTATGTTATTCCTCCTCTATCTTTACTTAACCAACCAGCTAAACAGAAAACAACATCTAAGACTGAAGTTCAACGTAAGGGACAAATATTAGAAAATACATTAAAAGATTTTGGAGTTAATGCAAAAGTAACTCAAATTAAAATTGGCCCAGCTGTTACTCAATATGAAATTCAGCCAGCACAAGGTGTAAAAGTTAGTAAAATTGTGAACTTGCATAATGATATTGCATTAGCCTTAGCTGCAAAAGATGTTCGAATTGAAGCGCCAATACCTGGTCGTTCAGCTGTTGGTATTGAGGTTCCTAACGATAAAATTTCATTAGTTTCGTTAAAAGAAGTTTTAGATGAAAAGTTTCCGTCTAATAATAAATTAGAAGTTGGATTGGGAAGAGATATTTCTGGAGATCCAATTACAGTTCAACTAAATGAAATGCCTCATTTATTAGTTGCAGGTTCTACGGGTAGTGGTAAATCCGTATGTATTAATGGTATTATTACAAGTATTTTGTTAAATGCTAAACCACATGAAGTTAAATTAATGTTGATTGATCCAAAAATGGTCGAACTTAATGTGTATAATGGTATTCCGCATTTATTAATACCAGTTGTTACAAACCCGCATAAAGCAGCACAGGCTTTAGAAAAGATAGTAGCTGAAATGGAACGTCGTTATGACTTATTCCAACATTCTTCAACGCGAAACATTAAAGGATATAATGAGTTAATACGTAAACAAAACCAAGAATTAGATGAAAAACAGCCAGAACTACCATATATTGTTGTCATTGTAGATGAACTTGCTGATTTAATGATGGTTGCGGGTAAAGAGGTTGAAAATGCGATTCAACGTATTACACAAATGGCTCGTGCAGCTGGTATACATTTAATTGTTGCTACGCAAAGACCGTCCGTCGATGTTATTACAGGTATCATTAAAAACAATATCCCTTCTAGAATAGCATTTGCTGTTAGTTCGCAAACAGATTCAAGAACAATTATCGGTACTGGTGGTGCTGAGAAACTACTTGGTAAAGGCGATATGCTCTACGTCGGCAATGGGGATTCATCACAAACTCGAGTCCAAGGGGCGTTTTTAAGTGACCAAGAGGTACAAGATGTTGTAAATTATGTAGTAGAGCAACAGCAGGCAAATTACGTTAAAGAAATGGAACCGGATGCGCCTGTAGATAAAGCAGATATGAAAAGTGAAGATGCATTATATGATGAGGCATATTTGTTTGTTATTGAGCAACAAAAAGCCAGTACATCTTTATTGCAACGACAATTTAGAATAGGCTATAATCGTGCTTCTAGATTGATGGATGATTTAGAACGAAATCAAGTGATTGGACCACAAAAAGGTAGTAAACCAAGACAAGTTTTAATAGATCTTAATAATGACGAGGTGTAAATAATGTCAGAAATGAATGCGGTATATAAGGTTAAGCAATACATTTTAAATTTGATTAATCAGAATAAATTAGAACATGGTGATCAACTTCCTAGTAATTTATCAATTGCCAGAGAATTAAATGTAAAAACCGATGATGTTTATGAAGCCATTCAGGCATTGATTACTGAACAAGTCATTAAAGATAATTTTGAAGAGGGCTCAAGTGTTAAGTCACTGCCCCCTTTCTTTTATCCATTAAATGAACTGATTAGTATAGGACAGATGATAAAAAATGCAGGATTTGAAAGTGGCACGGAATATTTGAATTTCGATGAACAACCAGCCACAATGTTAGATGCAAATTTACTAACTGTTGAAGAAGGACATCCAGTTACAATTATTGAACGATTGAGAACTGCTGACGGACAACCTGTTGTTTATTGTTTAGATAAAATTGCTAAAAAAGAATTAACATGTACAGGCTACCAAATGAGCAATGGTTCAATGTTAAGCGCCATTAAAGAACAAAGTAATCACAATATTTGTTACGCTGATACTGAAATTGAAGCGGTTAATTATGAACCAAGAATTTCAGAAGTGTTAAACGCATCGCCACATGAGGGATTAATTTTACTAAAAATAACTCATTATAATGAGTTAGATGAACCAATCTTGTATTCATTGAATTATATGAAAAATAGTTTAGTGCAGTTTAAAGTTACAAGAAAAATATAGATATAAGATTTCACTGAGGAGGCTATATATTTGAGTAATCAATCTCAACCAAATATACATATAAATGTTTCACCAACTACTAAATTTAAAACAACTACGATAGTGTTTAAATTTATGGCACCATTAGAATATGACACAATTACAGCAAGATCTCTTTTAAGTAAATTATTAGTACGTGCCACGAAGAAATGGCCTACGGATAAAGCATTTAATAATCATTTAGCTGAATTATATGGTGCTTATGTAAACAGTACGATTTCGAAATTTAAAGATCAGCATGTTATTACTTTTTCATTAGAAATTGTAAATGAGCGTTACTTAAGAAATCGTGAATCATTATTCAATCAAGGATTAGATTTATTGCAAGAAATGATTTGGAATCCATTAATTGAAAATGAAACTTTTAATAAGAATTATGTTAATCAAGAAAAGACTTTACTTGCTAAGAAAATTGAAGCATTGGTCGATAACAAAGCGCAATATTCATTTTTAAAATTATTAGACCATATGTTTGAAAATGAAGCATATAAATATTTATCTACAGGACAACTAGAACAAATTCCACATATTACTGCTGAAACACTTTATCATACATATCAATCAATGATTAATAATGATCAATGTTCTGTTTATGTTGTCGGAAATGTAGAACCAGAAACTGTTAAACAACAAATTCGTGAAAAGTTTGCAATTAGACCTTTTGATAAGCAGCAGTTCCAACATTCAACACATCATTTACATGATGATGACGTTGACTATATTGTTGAGTATGATGATGTAGATCAGGCTAAGTTAAATATGGGATATCGTTTTCCAACTCAATATGGTCAACCTGGCTATGCTGCGTTTGTCGTTTTTAATATGATGTTCGGAGGAGACCCCTCATCCGTATTGTTCAACGAAGTGCGTGAAAAGCAAAGTTTAGCTTATTCAATCCATTCACAAATTGATGGAAAAAATGGATATTTATTTGTTTTAAGTGGTGTATCAAGTGATAAGTATGAGGTAGCTAAAGATACAATTATCAATGAATTTGAAAAGATAAAAAATGGTGATTTTACAGATGAAAAATTAGCGTTAGCAAAGAAAGTAATTATTTCTCATCGTTTTGAGTCTGAAGATCGTCCAAAAAGTATCATTGAAATTATGCACAACCAAATACTATTAGAACAACCTCAAAGTAAAGAAACATTTATAAATGATATTCAGAATGTAAGTCGTGAAGATATTAAATCGGTTGCAAAACAAGCTTATTTAGATACGATTTATGTATTAACAAAAGGAGGGGGTAAATAATGAAAGAACGTTATTATGAATTAATAGATGAAAGAGTTTTTGAAAAAAAATTAGATAATGGCTTACGTCTATTTGTTATCCCTAAACCTGGTTTTCAAAAGACATTTGTAACTTATACAACTCAGTTTGGTTCTTTAGATAATAAATTCAAACCATTTGGACAGGATGATTTTGTGACAGTCCCTGATGGCGTAGCACATTTTCTAGAACACAAACTATTTGAAAAAGAGGAAGAGGATTTGTTTACTGCATTTGCAGAAGAAAATGCACAAGCAAATGCATTTACGAGCTTTGATCGTACAAGTTATTTATTCAGTGCAACAGATCATGTTGAAAGTAATATTAAACGTTTATTGACGATGGTTGAAACACCATATTTTACAAAAGAAACTGTTGATAAGGAAAAAGGAATTATCGCAGAAGAAATTAAAATGTATCAAGAACAACCTGGATATAAATTAATGTTTAATACTTTGCGTGCTATGTACCAACAACATCCAATACGTGTTGATATTGCCGGAAGTGTTGAAAGTATTTATGAAATTACTAAAGATGATTTATATCTATGCTATGAAACATTTTACCATCCTTCAAATATGGTTTTATTTGTAGTCGGAGATGTAAATCCTGAATACATATGCCAAATTGTTGAAGATCATGAAAATGCTCGCAATAAAGACAATCAACCTAAAATTGAAAGAGGTATTGTTGATGAGCCTAATGAAGTGAAAGAAGCTTTTGTATCCGAAGAAATGAAAATTCAGTCGCCGCGTTTAATGCTTGGGTTTAAAAACAGACCGTTGCAAGAAGAACCTGAAAAATATGTGCAACGTGATTTAGAAATGTCATTGTTCTTTGAATTAATATTTGGAGAAGAAACAGATTTTTATCAACATTTATTGAGTGAAGGTCTTATTGATGATACATTCGGTTATCAATTTGTGCTAGAACCAACGTATAGTTTTTCAATTGTGACTAGTGCTACTGAACAGCCAGATAAATTAAAAGAATTATTGTTGAGTGAGTTGAGAGATAAAAAAGGTAATTTCCAAGACGCTCAAGCGTTTGAACTTTTGAAAAAGCAGTTTATTGGTGAGTTTATTTCAAGTCTAAATTCGCCTGAATATATCGCAAATCAGTATGCAAAGCTGTATTTTGAAGGTGTTAGTGTGTTTGACATGCTAGATATTGTTGAAAATATAACATTAGATAGTATTAATGAAACGTCAACATTGTACTTAAATTTAGAACAACAGGTTGATAGTCGTTTGGAGATTAAAAAATAATGAAAGCATTGGTATTAGGTGGTTCTGGTTCCATTGGTTCTGAGATTGTACAACGGTTATTATCAGATGGTTTTGAAGTGTATATACAATATTATCGTGCCGATATAAATGAATTATCAATTAAATTTAAAGGTGACAAAGTACATTTTATAAAAGCAGATTTAACTAAAACGATTGATATTGAAAATACGTTTGGTGAAATTAAATCATTAGATTGCTTAATATATGCGAGTGGTCAGTCACTATATGGTATTTTACAAGATATGTCAGATCACGATATAGATGCTTGTTACCAGTTAAATGTCTTGCAATTAATTAGGTTGTGTCGTTATTTTGTGGATTTATTACGTCAAAGTGAAAATGGCAGGATAATTGTTATTTCTTCAATTTGGGGAGAAATGGGTGCTAGCATGGAAACGATATACTCTACGATGAAAAGTGCTCAATTAGGATTTGTTAAAGCTTTAAGTCAAGAACTGGCATTGACTTCAGTGACTGTAAATGCAGTAACTCCTGGGTTTGTCGCAGGGAATATGGCTAATGAGTGGCGTAAAGATGAACTCCAAGCAATGGTAAATGAATTACCACAGCAACGATTGATATTACCAAGAGAAATTGCGCATACATGTGCTTATTTATACCATCCAGATGCCAAAAGTGTGACTGGAACCATTCAAAAAGTAAACGGTGCTTGGTATATTTGATATCATAACTATTTTTATTATCAAATATTTTTATGTTTGATGTTATAATATGAATAATACCAAATGTGAATCATAATTAGTTAATTAATCAAGGGGTGGGATTCACCATGACAGTTGCAGAAAAAAAAGAATGGTACCTAGAATATGAGATTGAAATTAACAGATCTGGTCTATTAGGCGATGTATCTAGTTTATTAGGTATGTTAGGTATAAGTATAGTTACGATTAATGGTGTAGATCAAGGTAAACGAGGCCTTTTAATTAAGACTGATAACCTTGAAAAAGTTGAACGTTTTGAACAAATAGCTCGTAGTATCGATGAAATCGAAATTACAAAATTAAAAAAGCCGGAACTTAGAGATCGGCTTGCTGTTAGACACGGTAGATATATTGAACAAGATGCTAAAGATAAGAAAACGTTTAGATTTGAGCGTGAAGATTTAGGATTACTCGTAGATTTTTTAGCGGAGTTATTTAAAGAAGAAGGCCATAAATTGATTGGAATTAGAGGTATGCCTAGAGTAGGTAAAACAGAATCGATAGTAGCCGGAAGTGTTTGTGCACATAAAAGATGGTTATTTATAAGTTCTACTTTAATTAAACAAACGGTGCGTAGCTCACTAATTAAGGGGGAATATGACGCAAACCATGTTTATATTATAGATGGTGCTGTTACTGCAAGAGAGTCAAACCCAAAACATCAAGAATTAGTTAATGAAGTTATGACATTGCCATCAATCAAAGTTGTTGAACATCCTGATTTATTTGTTGAAACAAGTACATGTACTATGGATGATTTTGACTATATTATTGAATTGAGAGAAAATGAAAACCAAGAAATACATTACGAAGAAATGAAAAAGCAAACAGTTCAAAGTAAAAATAATTTAGATTTTGGCGATCCATTTGGCGGTGGATTTGGTTTCTTCGAGTAATTTTTATTGTAAGGAGGCTATGAATTGAAAACAGTCGGTGAAGCACTTAAAGGTAGACGTGAACGATTAGGTATGACGTTAACAGAATTAGAACAGAGAACTGGTATAAAACGAGAAATGTTAGTACATATCGAAAATAATGACTTCGACCAACTACCTAATAAAAACTATAGTGAAGGTTTTATAAGAAAATATGCCAGCGTTGTTAACATTGAACCTAATCAATTAGTTCAAGCTCATCAAGATGAGATTCCATCAAACCAAGCCGAATGGGACGAAGTTATAACAGTTTTCAATAAAAATAAAGACTTAGATTATAAAAGTAAATCTAAAGAGCCATTACAATTATTAGTTATCATGGGTATTACAGTTTTAATAACTTTAATGTTATGGATTTTGTTAGTGTTAATTTTTTAAAATATATATTAGTGAGAAATGAGGATGTATAATGAATATTCCAAACCAGATAACGGTTTTTAGAGTTGTATTAATACCAGTTTTTATCTTATTTGCATTAGTTGATTTTGGATTTGGTGATGTGTCATTTTTAGGTGGCTATGAAATTAGAATCGAACTATTGATTAGTGGTTTTATTTTTATTCTCGCATCATTAAGTGATTTTGTTGATGGTTATTTAGCGAGAAAATGGAATTTAGTGACCAATATGGGTAAGTTCTTAGATCCTCTAGCAGATAAATTACTTGTTGCAAGTGCTTTAATTGTGCTTGTTCAACTTGGTTTAACGAATTCAGTTGTTGCAATTATTATTATTGCCAGAGAATTTGCAGTAACTGGTTTACGTTTACTGCAGATTGAACAAGGTTTTGTTAGTGCTGCTGGTCAGTTAGGTAAAATTAAAACTGCAGTTACAATGGTAGCTATCACTTGGTTACTGTTAGGTGATCCTTTTGTAACATGGATTGGTCTATCGTTAGGACAAATTTTATTATACATTGGTGTTGTATTTACTATCTTATCTGGTATTGAATACTTTTATAAAGGTAGAGATGTTTTTAAACAAAAATAAATATATAATACTCTAACTAGGTTTCGTTTTAATACGGAATCTAGTTTTTTAAATCTCATTTTTAGAAATTAGAATCTTAATTGTTTATAATGAGTATATTGTAAATCACCTATTGATAGTAAAGAGATGAACTTATGTTAATGAAGATTTTACAATACTCAAATAATTAATTCATTCATAATCTTAATAGCTTTAAAATAGACAAAATAAGCTTTTATTTTTTATATTCGAGGGGGATAAAAATGTCGATTTCAATTATAGCAGTGGGTTCTGAGTTGCTTTTAGGACAAATTGCGAATACAAATGGACAATACTTATCAAAAGTATTCAATGAGATAGGACAAGATGTATTAGAACATATAGTAATTGGTGATAACGAAGAACGTCTAGAAGCCACCGTTCGTCGAGCAGTGGAAAAATATGACACTGTTATTTTAACGGGCGGATTAGGACCTACTAAAGATGATTTAACAAAGCATACTGTGGCTAAAGTTGTAGGTAAAGAATTAGTTATTGATGAACCTTCTTTAAAATATATTGAAAGCTATTTTAAAGATCAGGGGCAAGAAATGACACCAAATAATAAACAACAGGCATTAGTGATTGAAGGGGCAACTGTTTTAGCTAATCATCATGGTATGGCACCAGGAATGTTGGTTAAGTATGAAAATAAGCACATCATATTGCTTCCGGGGCCACCAAAAGAAATGCAACCTATGGTTAAAAATGAATTACTGCCTCATTTTATCAATGATAGTAGCATTATACATTCAGAGTTACTCAGATTTGCTGGAATTGGTGAATCTAAAGTGGAGACTCTGTTAATGGATCTGATTGATAATCAAACTAATCCTACGATTGCTCCTTTAGCAGGCAGTCATGAAGTATATATTAGATTAACTGCGAGCGCAGATTCTAAAGCGCAAGCGTTGAAATTAATCGAACCAATGAAGAAAGAAATTTTAAATCGTATAGGTACGTATTATTATGGCTCAGATGAAACTTTAATTGAAGAAGCGGTTATGAATGTAAGTCATCAACCATTTGTGATTTACGATGGGATTACGAATGGCGCCTTATATTCTCGTTTAAAAGATGCAGACTCAAATGGGGTATTAAAAGGTATGATAAGTCATAGTGATTACTTTATAGACAATGAGAATCCTATTCATCAGCAATTAGATGATGCATCTCAATTTGTTACGAAACTTTTCAATGTTTCAACAGCGATTATTTTGCTAGAGTATGATAATACCGTATATTTAGCATTCTTTGATAAACAGCAATTAAAGGTTGATCATTTTAAAATGTCAAAATCAAGAAATTTATTGAAGAACAGAAGTCAAAATTATGCACTTATAAGATTATTAAATTGGCAACGAACACAAAAATAATTATGTTTTTGTTAGATTTATAAGTACGTTTGTTCGTTTTTGTGATTTTAAAACAACAAATTACACGAACAAATATTCGCAAAACACTTGTAATTTAGTTTGAATACTTGTATAGTATTGTTAAGATAATTAAAAGATAGCAATTTCATTTAGGAGGTCTCGCTTTGGATAACGATCGTCAAAAAGCTTTAGATACAGTAATTAAAAATATGGAGAAATCTTTCGGTAAAGGTGCCGTGATGAAGTTAGGCGATAATATAGGTCGTCGAGTTTCTACAACGTCAACTGGATCAGTTACACTTGATAACGCATTAGGCGTAGGTGGCTATCCTAAAGGACGAATTATTGAAATATATGGACCTGAAAGTTCTGGTAAGACAACAGTGGCACTTCATGCTATTGCAGAAGTGCAAAGCAATGGTGGAGTAGCTGCATTTATCGATGCCGAACATGCATTAGATCCAGAATATGCACAAGCTCTAGGGGTAGATATTGATAATTTATACTTATCTCAACCTGACCATGGTGAACAAGGGCTTGAAATCGCAGAAGCATTTGTTAGAAGTGGCGCGGTTGACATCGTAGTTGTAGACTCAGTTGCTGCTTTAACACCTAAAGCTGAAATTGAAGGTGAAATGGGAGATACTCATGTCGGTTTACAAGCGCGTTTAATGTCACAAGCATTACGTAAACTATCTGGTGCTATCTCTAAATCAAATACAACTGCTATTTTCATTAACCAAATTCGTGAAAAAGTCGGCGTTATGTTCGGGAATCCGGAGACTACACCTGGTGGGCGCGCATTAAAATTCTATAGCTCAGTTAGATTAGAAGTTCGTCGTGCTGAACAACTTAAACAAGGTCAAGAAATCGTTGGTAATAGAACGAAGATTAAAGTTGTTAAAAATAAAGTAGCACCTCCATTTAGAGTGGCAGAAGTTGATATTATGTATGGTCAAGGTATTTCAAAAGAAGGTGAACTTATTGATTTAGGTGTTGAAAATGACATCGTTGATAAGTCTGGTGCTTGGTACTCATATAATGGTGAAAGAATGGGCCAAGGTAAAGAAAACGTAAAAATGTACTTGAAAGAAAATCCTCAAATTAAAGAAGAAATTGATCGCAAGTTACGAGAGAAACTTGGAATTTCTGATGGTGATGTTGAAGAAGTTGAAGACGCACCAAAATCTTTATTTGACGAAGAATAGTAACCAATTTTATATGTAAAGCTATATTAAATCATATCCTTATAGATTCGATTAAAAAAGTGTTATCTAAAAGCAGAAATCCAATACTATTTCTTAACACACAAAATCAAATCTATAAGGGTTTTTTGTAAAATTTTTGAGGTAATTGGTCAAATTGTATTGGTGAGTTCAATATTGGAAGTTAAGCAACCAAACATTGCTTAACTTCCTTTTGTTTTTGGAGGATAAAGTTTTGCACATAATCATATTCGATTACGTAAATGATTATAATTTCCATAACGAAAAGACGTGCGTTTAATTAATTTTATTTTGTTGTTTATACCTTCTGATTCTAGGTCATTTATGATAGATAATTAATTTTAAAAATATAGGGAGTTTGTTGAAAATAAATTTTACACATAGTTCTTATAAAGATGCTTGATTTGTTAAAATGATTCAAATTTTTAGAAAATAGTAGAAATAGCAATCAATATAGTGCAAAAGTGCAAATTGATAACTTGACACTTATCTCCTATAAACCGTACAATTAATTTGTATGATTTATATATAATTTCATAAAGTCATATTGAATTTCATATACAGAGCAAACCCTAGAAAAAGGAGGTGTTTGTGTGAATTTATTAAGCCTCCTACTCATTTTGCTGGGGATCATTCTAGGAGTTGTTGGAGGGTATGTTGTTGCCCGAAATTTGTTGCTTCAAAAGCAAACACAAGCTAGACAAACTGCCGAAGATATTGTGAATCAAGCCCATAAAGAAGCTGACAATATCAAAAAAGAGAAATTACTTGAGGCAAAAGAAGAAAACCAAATCCTAAGAGAACAAACTGAAGCAGAACTTCGTGAAAGACGAAGCGAACTTCAAAGACAAGAAACCCGACTTCTTCAAAAAGAAGAAAACTTAGAGCGTAAATCTGATCTATTAGATAAAAAAGATGAGATTTTAGAGCAAAAAGAATCAAAAATTGAAGAAAAACAACAACAAGTAGATGCAAAAGAGAGTAGTGTTCAAACATTAATAATGAAGCATGAACAAGAATTAGAACGCATCTCCGGTCTCACTCAAGAAGAAGCAATTAATGAGCAACTTCAACGAGTTGAGGAAGAACTGTCACAAGATATTGCAGTACTTGTTAAAGAAAAAGAAAAAGAAGCTAAAGAAAAAGTTGATAAAACAGCAAAAGAATTATTAGCTACAGCAGTACAAAGATTAGCAGCAGATCACACAAGTGAATCAACGGTATCAGTAGTTAACTTACCAAATGATGAGATGAAAGGTCGAATCATTGGACGTGAGGGGCGAAATATACGTACACTTGAAACTTTAACTGGCATAGACTTAATTATTGATGATACACCAGAAGCAGTTATTTTATCTGGTTTTGATCCAATACGAAGAGAAATTGCTAGAACAGCACTTGTTAACTTAGTATCTGATGGACGAATCCATCCAGGTCGAATTGAAGATATGGTTGAAAAAGCAAGAAAAGAAGTAGATGATATCATCAGAGAAGCAGGTGAACAAGCTACATTTGAAGTTAACGCGCATAATATGCATCCTGACTTAGTTAAAATTGTAGGGCGTTTAAACTATCGTACAAGTTACGGTCAAAATGTACTTAAACATTCAATTGAAGTTGCGCATCTTGCTAGTATGTTAGCTGCTGAGCTAGGTGAAGATGAAACATTAGCGAAACGAGCTGGACTTTTACATGATGTTGGTAAAGCAATTGATCATGAAGTAGAAGGTAGTCATGTTGAAATTGGTGTAGAATTGGCTAAAAAATATGGTGAAAATGAAACAGTAATTAATGCAATTCATTCTCATCATGGTGATGTTGAGCCTACATCTATTATATCTATCCTTGTTGCTGCAGCAGATGCCTTATCTGCGGCACGTCCAGGTGCAAGAAAAGAAACATTAGAGAATTATATTCGTCGATTAGAACGTTTAGAAACGTTATCAGAAAGTTATGATGGTGTAGAAAAAGCATTTGCGATTCAGGCAGGTAGAGAAATCCGTGTGATTGTATCTCCTGAAGAAATTGATGATTTAAAATCTTATCGTTTGGCTAGAGATATTAAAAATCAAATTGAAGATGAATTACAATATCCTGGTCATATCAAGGTGACAGTTGTTCGAGAGACTAGAGCAGTAGAGTATGCAAAATAATTTTTGTCTCCCTCACATATATAAGTGAGGGGGCTTTTTTATTGTGCTTTTATGGCTCTTCACCTTTTTTGGCCCTTTTTTGGTGGGAGGTAACTTAAAACAGTATTAACTATATTTATATTATGTAAACCTACAATGATTAAAGGTTTTCGTGTCAATCATAAAAAAGAAGTGAAGATGATAAACATCTTCACTTCTGTAGTTTCAGTAAGGATTCTTTGATGGATTATTTTAATTGTAAATCTGTTTTCTTTAGTTCTTTTATTACTTCAGCAGTATCATAGCAGTTTGTTGCGATAGTAGAATATCTTTCTGCTAATCGATATGCATTAATATATAGTTTTAAACTATCTTTTGCAATATCTTCTGCTTCTTCAGATTTAGAAGGGTTAGCCATAACGACTAATTCTGCAAATTTTTCTGGATCAATATTAATAGACATGTATTTATTTACAACTCCTATTTATTTTGATGACTTAATACTAACATATTGAGGTTTTTCAACAAAGTAATGTCCCTTTGTAAAAGTTAAAAAATAATTCAAAGAATTTAATATTTACTTTAAATATTAGAACGTATGAATTAAACTAGTAATTATGAGAGGATGAACTGAACATGAGAATAATGTTTATAGGGGATATCGTAGGCAAAATTGGAAGAGATGCAATTGAAACTTATATTCCTCAACTGAAACAAAAATATAGACCGACCGTAACAATTGTTAATGCTGAAAATGCAGCACACGGGAAAGGTTTGACTGAAAAAATTTACAAGAAATTACTAAGAAATGGCGTAGATTTCATGACGATGGGGAATCATACATATGGTCAAAGAGAAATTTATGATTTTATAGATGAAGCGAAACGCTTAGTAAGACCGGCCAATTTTCCGGATGAAGCTCCAGGAGTTGGCATGCGATTTATTCAAATTAATGAAATAAAATTAGCTGTAATTAATTTGCAAGGGCGTGCATTTATGCCTGATATTGATGATCCATTTAAAAAAGCTAATCAATTGATTAAAGAAGCACAAGCAGTGACGCCATATATATTTGTCGATTTTCATGCGGAAACAACTTCTGAAAAGTATGCAATGGGTTGGCATTTAGATGGTAGAGCGAGTGCTGTTGTTGGAACCCATACACATATCCAAACTTCAGATGAACGTATTTTACCAAATGGAACAGGATATATAACAGATGTAGGAATGACAGGGTTTTACGATGGTATTTTAGGAATTAATAAAACAGAAGTCATTGAACGTTTTATAACAAGTTTACCTCAAAGACATGTTGTTCCTAATGATGGAAGAAGTGTATTATCAGGTGTGATTATAGACTTAAATAAAGAAGGTAAAACAAAACATATTGAACGTATACTAATTAATGAAGATCATCCATTAAAATAAATATATTTTATATTAAGTTTGAAAAATGATTTAAATCCATAAAATTGATATATATCGTCCATTAGTATGAATTTAATATAGTACCACTGTTTACATAGTAAATCGGTGGTTCTTTTTGTTATCATTTAATATGAAATATATCCGTAGGAGGCATATAACTATGAAACCACAATTATCGTGGAAAGTTGGCGGACAACAAGGTGAAGGTATTGAATCAACTGGTGAAATCTTTGCCACAGCTATGAATAGAAAAGGGTATTATTTATATGGATATAGACATTTTTCAAGTCGTATCAAAGGCGGACATACAAATAATAAAATCAGGGTTTCAACAACACCTGTTCATGCAATTAGTGATAATTTAGATATACTGATTGCTTTTGATCAAGAAACAATTGATGTTAATCATCATGAGATGAGAGAAGATAGCATTATTTTGGCTGATGCCAAGGCTAAACCGGTTAAACCTGAAGGCTGTCTTGCACAACTTATTGAATTACCTTTCACTGCTACTGCTAAAGAATTAGGTACGGCATTAATGAAAAATATGGTTGCAATTGGGGCAACAAGTGCATTGATGAATTTAAATACAGATACTTTTGAATCTCTTATTACAAACATGTTTTCTAAAAAAGGTGAAAAAGTAGTTGAAGTAAACATACAAGCATTAAACGAAGGTTATCAGTTAATGCAATCGTACATACCAGAGATTACTGGTGATTTTGAATTAGAAACAACTGATGCAGAACCTCATTTATATATGATTGGCAATGATGCTATTGGTTTAGGTGCAATAGCAGCTGGGTCTCAATTTATGGCTGCATATCCTATCACACCAGCTTCTGAAATAATGGAATACATGATTGCAAATATACCTAAAGTTAATGGAGCTGTCATTCAAACTGAAGACGAAATAGCTGCAGCAACAATGGCTATTGGGGCGAACTATGGTGGTGTTAGAGCATTTACAGCTAGTGCTGGCCCAGGCCTATCTTTGATGATGGAGGCAATAGGATTGTCTGGAATGACTGAGACCCCATTAGTTATTATTAATACCCAACGTGGAGGACCATCTACTGGTTTACCTACCAAACAAGAGCAGTCAGATTTAATGCAAATGATTTATGGAACACATGGGGATATTCCTAAAATTGTAGTTGCACCCACTGATGCTGAAGATGCATTCTACTTAACAATTGAGGCATTTAATTTAGCAGAAGAATATCAATGTCCTGTAATTGTTTTAAGTGATTTACAATTATCTTTAGGTAAACAAACAGTTGAAAAATTAGATTATAATCGTATTGAAATTAAACGCGGGTCATTGATTCAATCTAATATTGAGCGCGATGAAGATGATAAAGGTTATTTCAAGCGTTATGCATTAACTGCAAATGGTGTGTCACCACGACCAATCCCTGGATTAAAAGGTGGCATTCATCATATAACTGGGGTTGAACATAACGAAGAAGGGAAACCAAGTGAGTCGGCATTAAATAGAAAACAACAAATGGATAAACGTATGAAAAAAACAGAACATTTATTAATTGAATCACCAGTTGAGGCAGACATAGAACATGACGATGCTGACATTCTATATATTGGTTTCATATCAACAAAAGGTGCAATTTATGAAGGTAGTAAACGTTTAAATCAACAAGGTATAAAAGTTAATACATTGCAAATAAGACAGTTACATCCATTCCCAACTAAGGTAGTCCAAGAAGCTGCTGATAAAGCTAAAAAAGTTGTTGTTGTTGAACATAATTATCAAGGTCAATTAGCAAGTATTATTAAAATGAATGTCAATATTCATGATAAGTTGGAAAATTATACAAAATATGATGGTACACCGTTCTTACCACATGAAATCGAAGAAAAAGGAAAAGAAATTGCTACAGAAATTAAGGAGATGGTATAAATGGCAACATTTAAAGATTTTAGAAATAATGTTAAGCCGAACTGGTGTCCGGGATGTGGTGATTTCTCAGTACAAGCTGCTATTCAAAAAGCAGCGGCAAATATTGGTTTAGAGCCAGAAGAAGTAGCTATTATCACGGGTATTGGTTGCTCTGGACGTTTATCGGGATATATTAATTCGTATGGGGTACATTCTATTCACGGACGTGCACTACCTTTAGCGCAAGGTGTGAAAATGGCAAATAAAGATTTAACTGTAATTGCTTCTGGTGGAGATGGAGATGGCTACGCGATAGGAATGGGTCATACGATACATGCTTTGAGAAGAAATATGAATATGACTTATATTGTTATGGATAACCAAATTTATGGTTTAACAAAAGGTCAAACATCTCCTTCATCAGCCATAGGTTTTGTGACAAAGACAACACCTAAAGGGAATATTGAAAAAAATGTTGCACCACTAGAATTAGCATTATCTTCAGGAGCGACATTTGTAGCGCAAGGATTTTCGAGTGACATTAAAGGATTAACAAAACTTATTGAAGATGCAATTAACCATGATGGTTTTTCATTTGTAAATGTCTTTTCACCATGTGTAACTTATAATAAAATTAACACATACGATTGGTTTAAAGAGCATTTAATAAATGTTGATGACATTGAAAATTACGATTCTGAGGATAAACAACTAGCGATTAAAACAGTTATAGAACATGAATCATTAGTTACTGGAATTGTTTATCAAGATAAGGAAACACCATCATATGAATCGCAAATTAAAGAGTTAGATGATATGCCATTAGCAAAAAGGGATATCCAGATAACTGAAGATACTTTCAATACACTAACAGAACAATTTATATAATAATTAAAACTGAGTCGTATAAATGAATTTATAATAGATCCATTTATGCTATTCAGTTTTTTTAATATTAAAAAGTTTAAAGGAGTTTTTTTAATGAAAGATACATTAATGAGTATTCAAATTATTCCTAAGACACCGAACAATGACAATGTTATACCATATGTCGATGAAGCAATTAAAATTATCGATGAGTCGGGACTGTATTATAGAGTAGGACCATTAGAAACTACAGTGCAAGGAAATATGAATGAATGTTTGATTTTAATACAATCTCTAAATGAACGAATGGTAGAACTTGAATGTCCAAGTATCATTAGTCAAGTAAAGTTCTATCATGTACCTGAAGGAATTTCTATCGAAACTTTAACTGAAAAATACGATTGATTAATATGGCTAGTTTTGATTTGATTTTTTGTGAATTGGCGAATAGATTTGACTGCTTTTGCACTTTATAGCTAAATTTAATATAATTATTTAATGATACGGGCAAATAGAAAGGATTTTGTAAAGTGAACGAAGAGCAAAGAAAAGCAAGTTCTTTAGATGTTTTAGCTGAAAGAGATAAGAAAGCTGAAAAAGATTATAGCAAATATTTTGAACATGTTTACCAACCGCCGAGTTTAAAAGAAGCAAAGAAACGTGGTAAACAAGAAGTTCGTTATAATAGAGATTTTCAAATTGATGAGAAATATCGTGGGATGGGGAACGATCGTACATTTTTAATTAAAACGTATGGTTGTCAAATGAATGCGCATGACACAGAAGTCATCGCAGGTATACTTGAAGCACTTGGTTATCAAGCTACAAGTGATATAAATGTAGCTGATGTTATTTTAATTAATACATGTGCAATTAGAGAGAATGCAGAAAATAAAGTATTTAGTGAGATCGGTAACTTAAAACATTTGAAAAAAGAACGTCCAGACATATTGATTGGCGTTTGTGGATGTATGTCACAAGAAGAATCAGTTGTGAATAAGATTTTAAAATCTTATCAAAATGTCGATATGATTTTTGGAACACACAACATACATCATTTGCCAGAAATCTTAGAAGAGGCATATTTATCAAAGGCAATGGTTGTAGAAGTATGGTCAAAAGAGGGAGATGTTATTGAAAATCTTCCGAAAGTACGACAAGGTAATATTAAAGCTTGGGTAAATATTATGTATGGTTGCGATAAGTTTTGTACATATTGCATTGTACCATTTACAAGAGGTAAAGAGCGTAGTCGTAGACCAGAAGATATTATTGATGAGGTTCGTGAACTTGCTCGCGAAGGATACAAAGAGATTACGTTGTTAGGTCAAAATGTTAATTCATATGGTAAAGATTTACAGGATATGCAATATGACTTAGGAGACCTTTTAGAGGCAATCTCTAAAATAGCAATTCCTAGAGTTCGTTTCACTACGAGTCATCCTTGGGATTTTACTGATCATATGATAGATGTTATTGCTGAAGGTGGAAATATTGTGCCTCATATACATTTACCAGTACAATCTGGTAATAATGCAGTGTTAAAAATTATGGGTAGAAAGTATACGCGTGAGAGCTATTTGGACTTAGTGAAACGAATTAAAGAAAGAATTCCTAATGTAGCTTTAACAACTGATATCATTGTAGGTTATCCAAATGAATCAGAAGAACAATTCGAGGAAACATTAACGCTATATGATGAAGTTAAGTTTGAACATGCATATACGTATTTGTATTCTCAGCGAGATGGTACACCGGCAGCAAAAATGAAAGATAATGTACCTTTAGATGTTAAAAAGGAACGACTACAACGTTTGAATAAAATGGTTGGTCATTATTCACAAATGGCTATGAGTAAGTATGAAGGTCAAACAGTTACAGTATTGTGTGAAGGTAGTAGTAAAAAAGATGAAGAAGTTCTTGCTGGTTATACCGATAAAAATAAACTTGTGAATTTTAAAGCGCCCAAAGAAATGGTTGGAAAATTAGTTGAAGTGCATATAGACGAAGCAAAACAATATTCGTTAAATGGCAGCTTTATTAAAGAAGTGAATACAGAAATGGTGATTCAATAAATGTATACTAAAAACGATGTATTACAACAAGCGAATACTATTGCAAATAAAATTAAAGATTTGGAAACTATCAAAACGTATCAACAAATAGAAGCGCAAATTCATCGTAATCAAAAGATACAGAAAAAAATGGATATTTTAAAAAAGCAACAAAAGCAAGCTGTAAACTTTCAAAATTATGGAAAGCAAAATGCGTTAGCTCAATCAGAACATACTATCCATGATATTGAAACAGAAATAAATACCCTACCTATAGTTGAGCAATTTCAAACTTCTCAATTTGAAGCGAATCAATTACTTCAATTGTTTATATCTACAATGGAAACGCGTTTAAATGATCATAATAAAGCCAAACATAGTGATTAATAACAAACAAAAAGGAGAACAATCATATGAAATCAAGAAAACTGGCTATAACTGCACTTTTAATTGCAATAAATGTTGTATTAAGCAGTATTATCATCATTCCGTTAGGCCCAGTCAAAGCAGCACCAGTACAGCATTTTGTTAATGTATTAAGTGCTGTAATAGTTGGTCCTTGGTATGGATTAGCACAAGCCCTTATATCATCAATTCTAAGAGTTCTTTTTGGCACAGGAACAGCGTTTGCATTTCCAGGAAGTATGATTGGTGTTTTATTGGCAAGTATGTTTTATATTTATCGCAAGCACATATTTATGGCAGCGGTCGGTGAAGTTCTAGGAACTGGCGTTATTGGCAGTTTAGTTTGCATACCATTAGCATACGTAATCGGGCTCCAAGATTTCTTTATTAAACCTTTAATGATTACATTTATAGTCTCAAGTGCTATTGGTTCAATTGTAAGTTATTTCTTATTAATAACTTTAAAAAAACGTGGAATACTCCAAAAGTTTTTAAAATAATCTTATAATAAATGGTTTCGATTCGAATCATTGTACATATTGATTTTGAACGCCCTTACCTTTATCATACTTAAAACATGTTAGAATTTTGAATGAATTTTCAATACATGTTTTACTTTAAATTAAAGGTTTGAGGCGTTTTCTTGTTATATGGTATGAATAGGTTTGTAAAAGTAAGTATGTTAAAATATACAAGTTAAATAATTAATATTTAGAAAGCATATAAATGAAAAAATTATATAGACAAATTTTAAAAGAGACAAGGGTTGTGAAAAAATAATATGTCTAATGTTACACCAATGATGCAGCAATATTTAAAAATAAAATCAGAATACCAAGATTGTTTATTATTTTTCAGACTTGGAGATTTCTATGAAATGTTTTATGAGGATGCCAAAGAAGCATCACGAGTACTTGAAATTACATTAACTAAAAGAGATGCCAAAAAAGAAAATCCTATTCCAATGTGTGGAGTACCATACCATTCGGCAGACAGTTATATCGATACGCTTGTTAATAATGGTTATAAAGTGGCAATTTGTGAGCAAATGGAAGATCCTAAGCAAATAAAGGGTATGGTTAGACGCGAAGTGGTAAGAATTGTTACACCAGGTACTGTTATGGAGCAAGGTGGCGTTGATGATAAACAGAATAACTATATTTTGAGCTTTGTAATGCAACAGCCTGAAATTGCCCTTAGTTACTGCGATGTTTCTACCGGTGAACTAAAAGTGACGTACTTTAATGATGAAGCAACTTTATTAAATGAAATTACAACTATAAACCCAAATGAAGTCGTCGTTAATGAAAGTTTGTCAGAGCATTTAAAGAGACAAATTAATATGGTGACAGAGACAATTACAATTAGAGATACTTTGTCAACAGAAATATATAGTGTGAATCAATCTGAGCATCAATTGATGTATCAAGCAACACAATTATTGTTAGATTATATTCACCATACACAAAAACGTGATTTATCACACATAGAAGATGTTGTTCAATATGCAGCAATAGATTACATGAAGATGGATTTTTATGCAAAAAGAAATCTTGAACTTACAGAAAGTATTAGATTAAAATCGAAAAAAGGCACGTTACTATGGTTAATGGATGAAACTAAAACGCCAATGGGAGCGCGCCGTTTAAAACAATGGATTGATAGACCATTGATAAATAAACAACAAATAGAATCAAGATTAGATATTGTTGATGAGTTCAGCAAACATTTTATAGAAAGAGATACTCTTAGAAATTATCTTAATCAAGTTTATGATATTGAGCGACTTGTAGGGCGTGTAAGTTATGGTAATGTCAATGCGAGAGATTTAATTCAACTTAAACATTCAATTTCAGAAATTCCGAATATTAAAGCTTTATTAAATTCTATGAATCAAGAAACGATAGAACAAGTAAATCAACTAGAACCATTAGATGATTTACTTGAAGTTTTAGAACAAAGTTTAGTTGAAGAACCTCCTATCTCTGTTAAAGATGGTGGATTGTTTAAAGTTGGATTTAATATGCAATTAGATGAATATCTTGAAGCATCAAAAAATGGTAAAACTTGGTTAGCAGAGTTACAAGCTAAAGAAAGACAACGTACTGGTATTAAATCATTAAAAATAAGTTTTAATAAAGTGTTTGGCTATTTTATAGAAATTACGCGTGCGAATTTACAAAATTTTGAACCAAGTAATTTTGGTTATATGAGAAAACAGACTTTATCAAACGCGGAACGTTTTATTACAGATGAGCTTAAAGAAAAAGAGGACATTATTTTAGGTGCAGAAGATAAAGCAATTGAATTAGAATACCAGTTGTTTGTACAATTACGTGAAGAAGTAAAAAAATATACAGAACGATTGCAACAACAGGCTAAAATTATTTCAGAGCTGGATTGTTTACAAAGTTTTGCAGAAATAGCACAAAAATATAATTATACAAGACCAACATTCAGTGATAATAAGACTTTAAATTTAATTGAATCAAGACATCCAGTTGTAGAACGAGTAATGGATTATAATGATTATGTTCCAAACGATTGTCGCTTAGATAATGAGACATTTATTTATCTTATTACAGGTCCGAATATGTCTGGTAAATCAACGTATATGAGACAAGTTGCCATTATTAGTATCATGGCACAAATGGGCGCATATGTTCCATGCCAAGAAGCTGTTTTACCAATATTTGATCAAATTTTCACGAGAATTGGAGCAGCAGATGATTTAGTTTCAGGTAAGAGTACATTTATGGTGGAAATGTTAGAAGCTCAAAAAGCTTTGACATATGCGACTGAAGATAGTTTGATTATTTTTGATGAAATTGGTCGTGGTACATCAACTTATGACGGTTTAGCATTAGCGCAAGCTATGATTGAATATGTAGCCGAAACATCTCATGCAAAGACATTATTCTCTACGCATTATCATGAATTAACTACTTTAGATCAAGCATTACCAAGTCTAAAAAATGTTCATGTTGCTGCAAATGAATATAAAGGTGAACTTATATTCCTGCATAAGGTTAAAGATGGAGCAGTTGACGATAGTTACGGTATTCAAGTTGCTAAATTAGCTGATTTACCTGAAAAAGTTATAAACCGAGCACAAGTTATTTTGAATGATTTTGAAGAAACTGCCGGAAAAAAACAAATAAATCCCGAAATAACTAAAAATGCGGATGAGATCATACAAGTTGAATCAAAAACAAATACTAAAGATATATCACAAAAAGACTTTGAACAAGCTTCATTCGATTTGTTTAAAACCGAGCAACAAAGTGAAATTGAATTAGAAATTAAAAATTTGAATTTATCAAACATGACGCCAATTGAAGCATTGTTGAAATTAAGTGAATTACAAAATCAATTAAAATAGAGGTGTTGCAAAATGGGGAAAATTAAAGAACTCCAAACCTCATTAGCAAATAAAATCGCAGCAGGAGAAGTAGTTGAGAGACCTAGTTCAGTTGTTAAAGAGCTTCTAGAAAATGCAATCGATGCAGGTGCCACAGAAATAAGTATTGAAGTGGAAGAATCAGGTGTTCAATCTATACGTGTTGTCGATAACGGAAGTGGCATTGAAGCTGAAGACTTAGGATTAGTCTTTCATCGACATGCGACAAGTAAATTAGACCAAGATGAAGATTTATTCCATATTAGAACTTTAGGATTTCGTGGAGAAGCATTGGCTAGTATTTCATCAGTTGCAAAAGTAACACTAAAAACATGTACTGATAATGCTAATGGAAATGAAATTTATGTTGAAAATGGTGAAATTTTAAATCATAAGCCTGCCAAAGCCAAAAAAGGCACAGATATACTTGTAGAGTCATTATTTTATAATACGCCAGCACGTTTAAAGTATATCAAAAGTTTATATACAGAATTAGGTAAAATTACTGATATCGTTAATAGAATGGCAATGAGTCATCCTGATATTCGTATATCGCTTATTTCTGATGGTAAAACAATGTTAAGTACAAACGGATCAGGGCGCACGAATGAAGTGATGGCAGAAATTTACGGAATGAAAGTAGCTCGAGATTTAGTACATATTTCTGGTGATACTAGCGATTATCATATTGAAGGTTTTGTCGCTAAACCTGAACATTCTAGAAGTAATAAGCATTATATCTCAATTTTTATTAATGGACGTTATATTAAAAATTTCATGTTAAATAAAGCAATTTTAGAAGGTTACCATACACTATTAACAATTGGTAGATTTCCGATTTGTTATATTAATATTGAAATGGACCCGATTTTAGTAGATGTCAATGTACACCCTACTAAATTAGAAGTACGTCTCTCGAAAGAAGAACAACTTTATCGATTAATTGTTAATAAAATACAAGAAGCTTTTAAGGATCGTATTTTAATTCCTAAAAATAATTTAGATAATGTACCGAAAAAGAATAAAGTATTGCAATCATTTGAGCAACAGAAGATTGAATTCGAACAAAGACAAAAAGGAAATGAGACTCAAGACAAATCTGATATTTTTGAAAAAAATAATAGTGAGCAAGTTAAACAGGAAACAAAATTTCACGTTTCAGATTCAAACGACGATTACAATCCATTTGTAACTAAAACATCTGAAAGTTTAATAGAAGAAGATGAAGTAGGCGCTTATAATAATACACGTGAAAAAGACGAAGACTACTTCAAAAAACAACAAGAAATTTTACAGCAAATGGACCAAACTTCCGAACGACAAGAAGAAAGTTCTGAGCAAAGTTTTGAAAACTATTCACCGAATGATTATTATGATGCAAGCGATATAAAAGGAACGAAAAGTAAAGACCCCAAACGCCGTATACCTTATATGGAAATAGTTGGTCAAGTACATGGAACTTATATCATTGCTCAAAATGAATTTGGTATGTATATGATTGATCAGCATGCGGCACAAGAAAGAATTAAATATGAGTATTTTCGAGATAAAATTGGTGAAGTTACAAATGAAGTTCAGGATCTATTGATTCCTTTGACGTTCCATTTTTCCAAAGATGAGCAGTTAATTATTGATCAATATAAAAACGAACTTCAACGTGTAGGTATTGTATTGGAACATTTTGGAGGTCATGATTATATTGTAAGCAGTTATCCAGTTTGGTTTCCTAAAGATGAAGTTGAAGAAATAATTAAAGATATGATTGAGTTAATTTTAGAAGAGAAAAAAGTTGATATTAAAAAATTGCGCGAAGAAGTTGCAATTATGATGTCTTGTAAAAAATCGATTAAAGCCAATCATTATTTGCAAAAAAATGAAATGTCAGATTTGATTGATCAATTACGAGAAGCGGAAGATCCATTTACATGTCCGCATGGTCGCCCAATTATTATTAATTTTTCAAAGTATGAATTAGAAAAATTGTTCAAGCGTGTAATGTAGAGAGGATGAATCAAGTGAATAACAGCATACTACCTGCTATTAGAAATATTAAAGATTTAGAGAAATTAATTAAAACAGAACATAAAATGTGTGTGCTACTTGATATGCATATTGGACACATTAAAAGCATAATGGAATTGCTTAAACAAAACGAAATTGAGTGTTTCATTCACATTGATTTAATTAAAGGTTTAAGCCATGATGAATACGCAAGTGAATTTATTATTCAGCAATATAAGCCCAAAGGCATTGTATCCACTAAATCGAAAGTAATCAAAAAGGCTAAGTCATTAAACACGTTAACTATTTTCCGAGTGTTTATCATCGATAGTCAAGCATTAAAACGAAGCATTGATTTAATTAAAAAAGTTGAGCCTGACTTCGTAGAAGTACTTCCTGGTGTTGCTAGTAAGGCAATACACCATATTCAAAAGGAAACTAATACTCAAGTTATTGCAGGTGGTTTAATTGACACGATTGAAGAAGTTGAAGAAGCTGTGGAGAATGGCGCGAAATATGTAACGACTAGTTATGAAAAACTGTGGTAACATATTCAATTGAGCTAGATTGTTGACTATGTTATTCGTCAAATTTGAATCGTCAAATTGCGATAGTGATAGTTGCAATTGATATTAAATCAAAGTGGCTCAATCAAATTGGACTATTGAGTTCAATAGCGGAAGTTCATTCACACAAACACACAAACATTGAGAAATCTTAAAATACATCTCTAATTCGTTTTATATCAAAGCGTTTTAGAGATGTTTATTTATCTACATCAAAATTCGGCACATTAGATTACAACAAAAGGTCAATGCAAAAATTCACAATGCACAAAACAACTTTAAGGCATGTATTTTTTACACTTTTATAATTAAACTACTTTTATAAAGGCTTGAAAAATTAAATTTGACAAAATTTTTACGAAAATTATTGACAACGCTTTCATAACGATAGTATCATAACAAATATAATACAAGTTAATACATAGAATAGAGACGGGAGATTTCTACGAGCCAAACTGCTAGTGTAGGAGTCTCTTTATCTTTTGGGAGGACATTTAATATGAATGTATATTTAGCAGAATTCCTTGGAACTGCAATCTTAATCCTTTTTGGTGGAGGCGTTTGTGCCAATGTCAATTTAAAGCGAAGTGCAGCGAATGGCGCTGATTGGATCGTTATCACTGCTGGATGGGGATTAGCGGTTACAATGGGTGTGTATGCAGTCGGTCAATTCTCTGGTGCACATTTAAACCCAGCGGTATCTTTAGCACTTGCATTAGATGGAAGTTTCGATTGGGCATTAGTTCCTGGTTATATTGTTGCACAAATGTTAGGTGCGATTGTCGGAGCAACGATTGTATGGTTAATGTACTTACCACATTGGAAAGCAACAGAGGAAGCGGGCGCAAAATTAGGTGTATTCTCAACTGCGCCAGCAATTAAGAACTATTTTGCAAACTTTTTGAGTGAGATTATTGGTACAATGGCGTTAACTTTAGGTATTTTATTTATTGGTGTAAACAAAATTGCTGATGGATTAAATCCTTTAATCGTAGGCGCATTAATTGTAGCAATTGGTTTAAGTTTAGGTGGCGCAACAGGTTATGCAATCAACCCTGCTCGTGATTTAGGGCCAAGAATTGCACATGCTATTTTACCTATTGCAGGTAAAGGCGGATCAAATTGGTCTTATGCAATTGTTCCAATTTTAGGACCAATCGCAGGTGGATTATTGGGTGCAGTCGTTTATGCTGTATTTTATAAACACACGTTTAATATTGGTTGTGCAATTGCAATCGTTGTAGTCATTATTACTTTGATTTTAGGTTACATCTTAAATAAATCATCTAAAAAAGGTGATATTGAATCAATTTACTAAAATAAAAAGAAATGTAAATAGCATAATTTAACATGTTTTATTCATGAATTATGCTATTTTTTCGCCAAAATTTAACAGATTTTGTACAATGGGTTAGCGATTATTTTAAATGATAAAGGAGACACTACTAATGGAAAAATACATTTTATCAATAGACCAAGGAACAACAAGTTCAAGAGCAATTTTATTTAATCAAAAAGGTGAAATTTCAGGGGTAGCACAGCGTGAATTTAAACAGTATTTTCCTCAATCAGGTTGGGTCGAACATGATGCGAATGAAATTTGGACATCTGTTTTAGCAGTTATGACTGAAGTTATTAATGAAAATGATGTTAGAGCTGATCAAATTGCAGGTATTGGTATTACAAACCAACGTGAAACAACAGTAGTTTGGGATAAACATACGGGACGTCCAATTTATCATGCAATTGTATGGCAATCTCGTCAAACACAATCGATTTGTTCAGAATTGAAACAACAAGGTTATGAGCAAACGTTTAGAGATAAAACAGGATTGTTGTTAGATCCATATTTTGCGGGAACTAAAGTCAAATGGATTTTAGATAATGTAGAAGGCGCTCGTGAAAAAGCAGAAAATGGAGATTTATTGTTTGGAACAATTGATACTTGGTTAGTTTGGAAATTATCAGGTAAAGCTGCACATATTACAGATTATTCAAATGCGAGTCGTACGTTAATGTTTAATATCCATGATTTAAAATGGGACGACGAATTATTAGAATTATTAACAGTTCCTAAAAATATGTTGCCAGAAGTTAAACCTTCTAGTGAAATTTATGGAAAAACAATTGATTATCATTTCTATGGTCAAGAAGTGCCAATTGCAGGGGTAGCTGGAGACCAACAAGCAGCATTGTTCGGGCAAGCATGCTTTGAGCGTGGAGATGTGAAAAACACATATGGCACTGGTGGATTTATGTTGATGAATACTGGTGAAAAAGCAGTTAAGTCTGATAGTGGGCTATTAACAACAATTGCATATGGTATTGATGGCAAAGTAAACTATGCGCTTGAAGGATCGATTTTTGTATCCGGTTCAGCAATTCAATGGTTACGTGATGGTTTAAGAATGATTAATTCTGCGCCTCAATCAGAAAGTTATGCGACAAGAGTAGACTCTACTGAAGGTGTATATGTTGTACCTGCCTTTGTAGGCTTAGGTACTCCGTATTGGGACTCAGAAGCAAGAGGTGCCATTTTTGGCTTAACACGTGGTACTGAAAAAGAACATTTCATTCGAGCTACTTTAGAATCATTATGTTACCAAACACGTGATGTTATGGAAGCAATGTCTAAAGATTCTGGAATTGATGTTCAAAGTCTACGTGTTGATGGTGGTGCAGTTAAAAATAACTTTATTATGCAGTTCCAAGCCGATATTGTTAACACGTCAGTTGAAAGACCGGAAATCCAAGAAACTACAGCTTTAGGTGCTGCTTATTTAGCTGGATTAGCTGTAGGATTCTGGGATAGTAAAGATGATATCGCTAAGAACTGGAAATTGGAAGAAAAATTTGATCCAAAAATGGATGAAGGCGAAAGAGAAAAATTATACAGAGGTTGGAAAAAAGCTGTAGAAGCAACACAAGTTTTTAAAACAGAGTAATTTTATAGATTAGACTTTTGGTTAAACATTGTGATACAATAAATTTAAGTTAATATTTGAATCGAGAAGCGAGAGATTTGTTCGTACATGTACAATTTAAAGATTGTTTGTGTTGGACAAGTCTCTCGTTTTATATATTTTTAGGAGGCGTTTTGGAATGGCATTGTCTACTTTTAAGAGAGAACATATTAAAAAGAACTTAAGAAATGAAGAATATGATTTAGTAATTATCGGTGGCGGTATTACAGGGGCAGGTATAGCATTGGATGCAAGTGAACGTGGTATGAAAGTTGCATTAGTTGAAATGCAAGACTTTGCTCAAGGTACTAGTTCTAGATCTACGAAATTAGTTCATGGTGGTTTACGTTATTTAAAACAATTTCAAATTGGTGTAGTAGCTGAAACAGGTAAAGAACGTGCCATTGTTTATGAAAATGGTCCACATGTTACAACACCTGAGTGGATGCTTTTACCAATGCATAAAGGCGGTACATTTGGTAAGTTTTCAACTTCAATTGGCTTAGGTATGTATGATCGATTAGCTGGAGTTAAAAAATCTGAACGTAAAAAAATGTTATCTAAAAAAGAAACTTTAGCTAAAGAGCCATTAGTTAAAAAAGATGGACTAAAAGGTGGCGGTTATTATGTTGAATACCGTACAGATGACGCGCGTTTAACAATTGAAGTTATGAAACGTGCAGCCGAAAAAGGTGCTGAAATTATAAACTATACTAAATCTGAACATTTTACTTATGATCAAAATCAACAAGTAAATGGTGTTAAAGTTATAGATAAGTTAACTAATGAAAATTACACAATTAAAGCTAAAAAAGTGGTTAATGCAGCGGGTCCTTGGGTTGATGATGTCAGAAGCGGTGACTATGCTCGAAATAATAAAAAATTACGTTTAACTAAAGGTGTACACGTTGTTATTGATCAATCAAAATTCCCATTAGGTCAAGCAGTATACTTTGATACTGAAAAAGATGGACGTATGATTTTCGCAATTCCACGTGAAGGGAAAGCATATGTAGGAACTACAGATACATTTTATGATAATATCAAGTCTTCGCCATTAACAACCCAAGAAGATAGAGATTATTTAATTGATGCGATTAATTACATGTTCCCAAGTGTTAATGTTAAAGATGAAGATATTGAGTCTACATGGGCTGGCATTCGACCGTTAATTTATGAAGAAGGTAAAGACCCTTCTGAAATCTCTCGTAAAGATGAAATTTGGGAAGGTAAATCTGGTCTATTAACAATTGCGGGTGGTAAATTAACAGGCTATCGTCACATGGCTCAAGACATCGTTGATTTAGTATCAAAACGCTTGAAAAAAGACTACGGTTTATCATTTAGTCCATGTAATACAAAAGGACTTGCAATTTCAGGTGGAGATGTTGGCGGCAGCAAGAACTTTGATGCATTTGTAGAACAAAAAGTTGATGTTGCTAAAGGATTTGGTATCGATGAAAATGTTGCTCGTCGACTAGCAAGTAAATATGGTTCAAATGTTGATGAATTATTTAATATTGCACAAACTTCACAATATCATGATAGTAAATTACCTTTAGAAATTTATGTAGAACTTGTTTATAGTATTCAACAAGAAATGGTTTATAAACCGAATGACTTCTTAGTTCGTCGTTCTGGTAAAATGTATTTCAATATTAAAGATGTATTAGATTATAAAGATGGTATCATCGATATTATGGCAGATATGCTTGATTATTCTCCAGCTCAAATTGAAGCTTATACAGAAGAAGTTGAACAAGCAATTAAAGAAGCGCAACACGGAAATAACCAACCTGCTGTAAAAGAATAATTTGATTTTAACATGATAAACTGGTGTCCTTTTTCTCGGGCATCAGTTTTTTTGCATCGATTCCAAACAACAATTGAAAGTATTTAATTCTATATGTATGATAATAATAAAAAATGATTTTAAATAATTGTTATAAAAGGTGTGATACGATGGCTGAAAAACAATTTAAACTAACAGTTCAAGATAATACGAATATAGAAGTAAAAGTAAATTTTACTGATGTTGAGTCTAAAGGGATTGTCCATATTTTTCATGGTATGGCTGAGCATTTGGAACGTTATGATAAATTAGCCACTGCAATTTCAGCGTATGGATTTGATGTAATACGCCATAATCATCGTGGTCATGGTATCAATATAGATGAATCCACAAGAGGTCATTATGATGATATGAAGCAGGTAATCAGCGATGCATTTGAAGTCGCGCAAACTGTGAGAGGCAATGTCGATAAACCCTATATTATAATTGGACATTCAATGGGTTCAATAATCGCGAGACTTTTTGTGGAAACATATCCTAAATATGTTGATGGACTCGTTTTAAGTGGAACAGGAATGTACCCATTGTGGAAAGGATTGCCTACTGTTAAAGCATTACAAATAATTAAAAAAATTTATGGAGCTGACAAACGTGTTGAATGGGTTAACAAATTAGTGTCGAATACATTTAACAAAAAAATCCGACCATTAAGAACGAAAAGCGATTGGATTTCTAGTAATCCAGTAGAAGTAGATAAGTTTGTCAAAGATCCCTATAGTGGATTTAATGTGTCGAATCAATTATTATACGAAACTGCTTATTATATGTTGCGTACGTCGCAATTAAAGCATATGAAAGTATTAAATAAGGCAATGCCGATATTATTTGTCTCAGGTTATGATGATCCTTTAGGAGATTATGGAAAAGGTATCTTAAAATTGGCGAATATTTATAGAAAAGCCGGTCTTAAAAATGTTAAAGTTAATCTTTATCACCATAAACGACATGAAGTTTTATTTGAAAAAGATTATGAAAATATTTGGCAAGATTTATTTAAATGGTTGAATCAATTTAACAATAAATAAAGAAAGTGGAATTAAACATGAATAGAGAGAAACCCTTTATTGTGGTTATAGTAGGTCCAACTGCTTCGGGGAAAACTGAACTTAGCATTGAACTTGCAAAAAGAATCGATGGAGAAATAATAAGTGGAGATTCAATGCAAGTATATAAGTATATGGATATTGGAACAGCAAAGGTAACGCCCGAAGAAATGGATGGTGTACCACATCATTTAATTGATATTTTAAATCCTGATGATGCATTTTCAGCATACAAATTTAAAAATTTAGCTGAAGCGTTAATCGATGATATTACGAGAAGAGGTAAAATCCCTATTATTGCTGGAGGGACGGGACTATATATTCAGTCATTAATTTATAATTATGAATTAGAAGATGAAACAATAACACCCGAAGAAGAAATAATTGTAAAGAAAAAAATGAAAGAAATTGAACAATTGAACAATCAACAATTGCATGATTATTTAGCGCAATTTGATGCAATATCTGCTGGAAATATTCATAAAAACAACCGACAAAGAGTGTTGCGCGCCATTGAATATTATTTTAAAACAAAAAAACTTTTAAGTAATCGCAAGAAAGTGCAACAATTTACTGAAAATTATGATACATTATTAATAGGGATTGAAATGTCGCGTAAAACATTATATTCAAGAATAAATAAACGTGTTGATATTATGTTGGATCACGGATTATTTAAAGAAGTGCAACAACTTGTTGAACAAGGCTATGAATCTTGCCAAAGTATGCAAGCTATTGGATATAAAGAATTAATACCTGTGATTAACGGACAAATGATTTATGAAGATGCTGTCAATGAATTAAAGCAACATTCACGCCAATATGCAAAACGACAAATGACATGGTTCAAGAATAAAATGAATGTTCATTGGTTAGATAAAGAAAATATGTCACTTCAAATGATGTTAGATGAGATTACAACCCAGATTAAGTAAAAGGAGTCCGACAGATGATTGCAAACGAAAACATCCAAGACAAAGCACTAGAGAATTTTAAAGCAAACCAAACTGAAGTAACTGTATTCTTTCTAAACGGTTTCCAAATGAAAGGTGTAATTGAAGAATTCGACAAATATGTCGTAAGCTTAAATTCTCAAGGCAAACAACACTTGATTTACAAACATGCGATCAGCACTTATACAGTAGAATCTGAAGCTCAAGCATCTACTGAAAGTGAAGAATAAGTTGTAATCAAATGTGTATGAAATGATAGTTTATGCACATAAAACTTGAAGTATGGCAAATAGATATAGAATTGAAGTCATATGGGTCATCAATGATTTGATGTTCAAATGACAAGATACAATAAAGGAATGTTTGTAATAAAAACGCTTCATTTTAAAATCGAGTCAACATGAGACACGACTTTAAATGAAGCGTTTTATTTTGCCTTAATTTTTTGAGAAGAGTAATAAATTATAGCAACTTTTCGATTTCTTTTTCAATTTGAATAGGTTTTTTCTGTGGTGCAAATCGCTTAACTACATTACCTTCACGGTCAACTAAAAACTTAGTGAAGTTCCATTTAATCTTTTCATTAATGAAACCATGTTGTGCTGCAGTTAAATATCTGAATAAAGGAAATTGATGTTCCCCTTTGACATCAATCTTTTGATGCATAGGGAAAGTGACACCATAGTTTAATTTACAGTTTTGAGCAGCTTCTTCACCTGAGCCAGGTTCTTGATTACCAAACTGATTGCAAGGGAAACCTAAAACGACAAATCCTTTGTCTTTATATTTCTCATATAGTGCTTGTAAACCTTCAAATTGTGAAGTGAAGGCACACTCACTAGCTGTATTCACAATCAGCATAACGTCGCCTTTATAATCTTCTAATTTGTATGTAACGCCTTTATTTGTTTCTACTACAAAATCATATATTGTCTCCATTGAATCATCCTTTCGACTTACTTAAAATGTACCACAAAATCACACAATAGTCTTTAGTAAAACTCTGTGATAGAATACTTTGAGTAGGAATTTATTAAGGAGATGTATAACATGGCTCAGCAACAAATTCATGATACTAAAAATAAACTAGAAAAAGCTGTTTTAGTCGGTGTACATGCTCAAGATGATAAGCAATTTAATTTTGAGTCTACGATGGAAGAATTATCATCATTATCAGAAACTTGCCAACTTGAAGTATTAGGACAAATAACGCAAAATCGTGATCGTGTAGATCGTAAATACTATGTTGGTAAGGGTAAAATTGAAGAAATTCAAGCATTTATTGAATTTAAAGATATAGATGTAGTTATTACAAATGACGAATTAACGACTGCACAGTCTAAATCATTAAATGAAGCTTTAGGTGTAAAAATTATTGATAGAACTCAGTTGATTCTTGAAATATTCGCATTAAGAGCGCGAAGCAAAGAAGGTAAGTTACAAGTAGAGCTAGCACAACTTGATTATTTATTACCTAGATTGCAAGGCCATGGTAAAAGTTTGTCGCGTTTAGGTGGGGGCATTGGTACTAGAGGGCCTGGTGAGACGAAGTTAGAGATGGATCGAAGACATATTCGGACTCGTATGAATGAAATTAAACATCAATTACAAACAGTTGAGGGGCATCGTGAAAGATATCGCAATAAAAGAAATCAAAATCAAGTGTTTCAAGTAGCTTTAGTAGGCTATACAAATGCTGGTAAATCATCATGGTTTAACGTTTTAGCAAATGAAGAAACATATGAAAAAGATCAATTATTTGCAACTCTAGATCCAAAAACACGACAAATACAAATCAATAATGGATTTAATTTAATTATTTCAGATACTGTTGGTTTTATTCAAAAACTGCCTACAACGCTAATTGCAGCCTTTAAATCAACTTTAGAAGAAGCGAAAGGTGCAGATTTATTAGTTCATGTGGTTGATAGTAGTCATCCCGAATATCGTACACAGTATGATACAGTTAATGATTTAATTAAACAATTAGATATGAACCATATTCCTCAAATAGTGATATTTAATAAGAGTGATTTATGTGAACCTGAATCAAATAGACCTGCTAGTGATTTGCCAAATGTTTTTGTTTCTTCTAAAAATGATTCAGATAAACAACTAGTTAAAGAATTATTCATTGAAGAACTAAAAAGACAATTAACATATTACGATGAAACTGTTACTGCAAATAATGCTGATAGACTATACTTTTTAAAGCAACATACTTTAGTGACAGAGCTTACATTTGATGAGATTGAAGATGTTTATCGTATACAAGGTTTTAAAAAACAATAAAAGGACGAATTTTAAATGAAAGATATAAGTAAGATAGTTGACGACGTCGAATCAACGTTAGCACCGTATTTTAAAGAAATTGAAGAAACAGCATATTTTAACCAAGAAAAAGTACTAGATGCATTTCATCATGTCAAAGCTAGTGAAAGTGATTTACATGGGTCAACAGGATACGGATATGATGACTTTGGACGTGATCATTTAGAAGAAATATATGCACAGACATTTAAAGCAGAAGATGCTATTGTACGTCCGCAAATCATTTCAGGCACACATGCGATTACTATTGCATTACAAAGTTTACTAAAACATGGTGATGAACTGATTTATATCACAGGTAGCCCGTATGACACATTGCTTGAAGTCATTGGTGTAAACGGGAACGGTATTGAAAGTTTGATGGAACACGGGGTATCGTATAAAGATATCCCACTTAATGAAGGTAAGATTGATATCGAAAATGTGTTAGAAGGTATTACGGAACGTACTAAAGTCATTGCGATTCAACGATCGAAAGGGTATGACCAAAGACCATCTATTCCGCTTGATGAAATTGAAGATGCAATTAAGAGAGTTAAAGAAGTACATCCTAATATTTTAATATTTGTGGATAACTGTTATGGAGAATTTGTTGAAAGACGTGAACCTATTGAATGTGGTGCAGATTTAATAGCAGGGTCATTGATTAAGAATCCTGGTGGGGGTTTAGCAAAAATTGGTGGTTATATTGCTGGTAGAAAAGATTTAATTGAAAGATGTGGATACAGATTAACAGCACCAGGAATTGGTAAAGAAGCGGGTGCATCTCTAAATGCATTGCTTGAAATGTACCAAGGATTCTTTTTAGCGCCGCATGTTGTCAGTCAAAGTCTTAAAGGTGCATTGTTTACTAGTTTATTATTAGAAAAAATGAATATGAACACGACGCCGAAATACTACGAAAAACGAACTGATTTAATTCAAACAGTTAAATTTGATACAAAGGAACAAATGATTTCATTTTGTCAGAGTATTCAACATGCATCACCAATCAATGCGCATTTTAGTCCGGAACCTAGTTATATGCCGGGTTACGAAGATGATGTTATTATGGCTGCTGGTACATTTATTCAAGGATCATCAATCGAACTATCTGCAGATGGTCCGATCCGTCCTCCTTATGAAGCCTATGTCCAAGGTGGTTTAACGTATGAACACGTTAAAATTGCTGTGACAAGAGCTGTTAAACAATTAAAAGAAAAAGAGCTAATATAATTGATCGAATTTCACCCTAAATGAAAAATGTATTTTGGGTGGAATTTTTTGCGGATATTTATCAGATTATTTTTAAAAATTGAAAAAATATTTTTGGTGAAGGTAATTTTATTGAATATTAGAGTTCACAATTACAGTCATATCAATGTTTTAATGATTATGTTAGAAAACCTGACATATTTTTGTAATCCTAAAAAAATTATGATAAGTTATTAACAAGTTCAAAAGTAGAGGAGAGGAACAATGATATCGAATGATGCAATCAGACGAAATATGGCTGTCTTCTCTATGAGTGTAGTAAGTAAGTTAACGGATTTAACACCTAGGCAAATTCGTTACTACGAAACACATGAACTCATCAAACCTGAAAGAACAGAAGGTCAAAAACGTCTGTTCTCACTCAATGATTTGGAAAGACTACTAGAAATTAAATCACTTTTAGAAAAAGGATTTAATATCAAAGGGATTAAACAAATCATTTATGACTCACAAGAGCATTTAACAACTGATGAACAAGAGATAAGAAAAAAGATGATTGTAGATGCCACGCAAAAGCCTATTGGAGAAACTTTGCCAATAAATCGTGGTGATTTATCCCGATTTATTAAATAAAATTTGGAGGATTTTAAAATGCCAAAACGTACTTTCACTAAAGATGACATTCGTAAATTTGCAGAAGAGGAAAATGTAAGATATTTAAGATTACAATTCACTGATATTTTAGGAACAATTAAAAACGTTGAAGTACCTGTAAGCCAATTAGAAAAAGTACTTGATAACGAAATGATGTTTGACGGTTCTTCTATCGAAGGTTTCGTACGTATCGAAGAATCTGATATGTATTTACATCCAGATTTAGATACTTGGGTAATCTTCCCATGGACTGCTGGTCAAGGTAAAGTAGCACGTTTAATTTGTGATGTATATAAAACAGATGGTACACCATTTGAAGGAGATCCACGTGCAAACTTAAAACGTGTATTAAAAGAAATGGAAGATTTAGGCTTCACAGACTTTAACTTAGGGCCTGAACCAGAATTCTTCTTGTTCAAGTTGGATGAAAAAGGGGAACCAACTTTAGAACTTAATGATGATGGTGGATATTTCGATTTAGCACCAACTGATTTAGGTGAAAACTGCCGTCGTGATATCGTTCTAGAATTAGAGGATATGGGCTTCGATATCGAAGCAAGTCACCATGAAGTTGCACCTGGTCAACATGAAATTGACTTTAAATATGCGGATGCAGTTACAGCATGTGATAACATCCAAACATTTAAATTGGTTGTTAAAACAATTGCACGTAAGCATAATTTACATGCAACATTCATGCCTAAACCATTATTTGGTGTAAATGGTAGCGGTATGCACTTTAACGTTTCATTATTCAAAGGTAAAGAAAATGCATTCTTTGATCCGAATACTGAAATGGGCTTAACTGAAACAGCTTACCAATTTACAGCTGGGGTGCTTAAAAATGCACGTGGATTTACAGCGGTTTGTAACCCATTAGTAAACTCATATAAACGTTTAGTACCTGGTTATGAAGCACCATGTTATATCGCATGGAGCGGTAAAAACCGTTCACCTTTAATCCGTGTACCATCTTCAAGAGGATTATCAACTCGTATTGAAGTACGTTCAGTTGACCCAGCTGCGAACCCATACATGGCGTTAGCTGCAATTTTAGAAGCTGGTTTAGACGGTATTAAAAATAAATTAAAAGTTCCAGAACCTGTTAACCAAAATATTTACGAAATGAATCGTGAAGAACGTGAAGCTGTGGGCATTCAAGACCTTCCTTCAACACTTTACACAGCATTAAAAGCAATGCGTGAAAATGAAGTTATCAAAAAAGCTTTAGGAAATCATATCTATAATCAATTTATTAACTCTAAATCTATAGAATGGGATTACTACAGAACTCAAGTATCTGAATGGGAAAGAGATCAGTACATGAAGCAATATTAATACGCTAAACAATTGATGGGAAATCAGTAATATCAAGGGCTAGAGCAATTTTGCTTTAGCTCTTTTTTGGTTTGGAAAGATGGGATTTCACTTGACCACTTTTGTTAAAAAATGGATTTGGTCAAGTTTTGGTCAAGTAAGTATTTTGTGTATTTATTTTTAGAAAAGCTGGGGAAGACCATTTTATATTTTAGTTCACATGAATTTTAATATATTTGGAGGTGATGAGATGAGGCGATAAAAGAACGTCGCGAAAACGTTGAGTATTACTTGAAAATAGCCACATTCATATTACTTCTCATCGAATTCATTTGCAGAACGTTCTAAGATAAGACCCCGAAAAGAGGGGCCTTACTACTCATTATTAAGGGGGTAATACTATATGAAAAGAGAAACAAAACAAAAATTATCTTTTTGTTTATCGATCGGTATTTTCATTTTAGTTATACTACTATTGATATTCTAAAAAATTAAAAATTTTCGCCTCATCTAATTTATGAATTGCTATGATGAAATATTCAATACAATCAAAGAATTGATAGAAAACAAAGAGATAACGAGTTATCAAATTAATAAAGATACTGGGATAAGTTACGGTAATATTAATGCTATGCGCCGTGGAGAAAGAAGAATTGAAAATTTAAGCTTAAAGAATGCAAAGATCTTATAAGAATATGCTAAAAAGGTATTATAATATAAGCATTGAGTTCAATAGGCATACAATAACTGCCCAAACTAGTGACTGAGTGGGTGTTTTTATAGTATTAAAAGTTTTCTAAAAGTGAAAGAAATCATGTTTAGTGATTTACGTATGTTTTTCAAAATAGTATAATGATTTTATATAATATATAGAACTTCAGTATACCTTTTGAGTATATATGGAGTTCTTTCTTTTTTACAAGATGTATATGTATAAATGGAAATGTTTATTACATTACATAAAAACCATTAGGTGCTCTTAGATGGATGTTAAACATAAAACAAAGAGATTTTGAAAAATATAGGCTATTATAATTTAGAATTATAAATTATAAATCTTGTCATTGGATATGGGAATTCAAAAATATGACTTACACCAATTTGTGGAATGTTAAATAACTATAAAGAGGAAAGGAGGAAAAATGATAAGAATGGTTAAAGAAAAAGAACGAATAGCAAAATTAAATTTCGAATAGCTGTGACGAGCATAATAATTCAAGTACTTAATTTTATCAAATCGTTCTTTTAAAAAGGTAAAGGGCAAAAGACCTTTACCACATTAAATAGGGAGGTGGTATTTATGACAAGAGAATTAAGGAAAAAAATTAACTCTCTATCTTAACATTGCAACTTTAATATTATTTATTATTAATTTAACTAGAAAAAAATAAACTATTTTTTCATTTTGACAAAAATTATGAACCAGTTTAAAGAAATTTATAATACAATAGAAAAATTACTAAATGACAAATCAATATCTAATTATAGAATTAATCAAGACACTGGTGTTTCTTATGATGGTATAAGTGAATTAAGAAGCGGGAAAAGAAAAGTGAAAAATTTAACTTTAGAAACAGCGGAAAAACTCTATAATTACCAAAAACAATTAGAAACAATGATTGAAGATTAAAATAAGGACCTATCGTTTGATACATCAAGGAATGAGCCTTTTAAATTATCTAATTTTAAAGTATATTAAATATGGATAATTTAATGTGAATATAAATAAAAAATTATCAAATAAAATAATATAGAACAGATGGAGACAAGAAATTTTATCAATATATAATAAAAAAACTCCAATACTATTAGGTATTTGTTTATAAATTAACTAGTTTGTGAATTACGAAGAAACAATGTATTGCTAAACGTAGTTATTGCATTAGGAGTATTATAATTATAAATAGAAAGTGAGCGTGATTAAAAATGAATGAGATCGAAACGATTATAAGTGAAATAGAAAAGTTATTAGCTAACAATACACCATATAGTATTTCAAAAAATTCAGGTGTACCACGTCAAACAGTTACAGATTTAAAGGTAGGCAATACTCAAATAAGGGATGCAAAATTCAAAACAATAATCAAGTTATATGAGTACCAAAGGGCAGTAGAACATAAAACAGAGTGCTAATAAATATACTTTGTTAGGTTAGGTGGACAAGGTTTCAGACTTTTATTGATTTCCAGGTTGTCTGTCCACGTTTTGTCCACCTCAATAAAATTATCTTTAGGTTTTAAAAATTGTACATGCTTAAACAATCAAAAGTGTACATTATTATATTATCATTTCCATAAAAATTTGAAAGGTCTTTAACTGATGATATAAAAGGATAAATACAGTAATTAAATTAGCTTTATTGCAGCGTTTTATAATAATCGTATTAAGTAATATTTTACGTGTGCATCATTTTATATTGTCCTATTTATATTTATTTTGTATTAAATTGTTCGATTGACATATATAGCGATCTGTGATAATTATATTGTAATATTGCATTTGGTCTTATGATGCTAAAATTAATAGAGTTGAAAAGTATACTTTATTTCATGAAAGATTTTGGTACGCTTATTTGAAAATGTTTTTATTACAAAGTTACATGGCTAAATGTTTCTTTACAAAATTAATTCTTCGGGTGTAAAGAATCGTGTGTTAAACATAATTTATATAGATTATAAGGAGGTGAAAATGGTTGAGGAAGTTAAAACGATAAAATAGTTTGAATGTTTTGATTTCAATTCGGATAGAACTATTGAATTTGCAAACTAATAAGAATGTGAGGTTTGATTTAATACAGGATCATATTCTTTGAATAAAATAATACTTTCTTACCATTAGTAAAATGAAGATGACTATTAAAGTCCGAAAAACAAATAAAAAAGAGAAAATAGAATTTTTAATAGGGACGTTTATAATTATTTTAGTAATATTAGGGTTCAAAATTATGAAATAAATGTATAGTATTTGAGAAGTCTATATGACTCCGGAAAAATTAAAGTCTAAAGATATCTCAATATCTCAAATTTAATAGACTACTGGAGTTAGTAGTTTGAATACTGAAAGACACTAATCTAATAAAAATACATAAAAGGTAAAACTTTAGAAGTGGTTGTAAACTTCAATGAATACTAAACACTGAAGTTTAGTAAAAGGCGTAAGGTATACAAGACAAATCGTTTATCTTTGACAAAGTAATTGATGATGAAAAGTCGTTAATATGTTGAAAGAAAAATTGATAATATGAAATTTAACTATTATGAAGTGATGATAACCATTAATGCATAGAAAAATAAAAAAATCATTTATAAATAAAAAATACGTTAAGTTCACAGAATTTCGAAAAAAAGCAGAAAACATTGTACAGATATGGAGATGAAAAAATGTCAGAATACAAGAAAAAGATAATTGAATTAATTGAAAGTAATTTAACAGGATATGAAATTTCTAAAAAAACTGGAGTTTCTCAATATGTACTTTCACAATTAAGACAGGGCAAACGCGAAGTAGATAATCTAACCCTGAATACAACAGAAAAATTATATGAATATGCCAATAAAGTTTTGTAATATAACTACTGTATAAATTAATCAAGCTATGTTTATTTGATTTAACTATTAATAAAAATCATATGGTGAATGGATATTATAATAATTAAAATACAAAAATAGTAGATTCCAATTTGTGAAAAAGGAGTATGTCGTTTTATTTAGAATTTATTGCACGAAATTAGCGTCAAATAAGGGAAAAAAAGTATTAAGTTTTAAATGATAAAATAAATTGGAATGGAACGTCTTGAAATACTCTCTTCAAAGTTTTCATTTTTTCAATGTCTACTTCGAAGGGGGCATTTCCATTAAATTGTTATAGCTTTTTATATTTGTATAATGAACATATAAGTTTAAGAAGATGCGAGTGAAGGAAATAAAAAAGCTCAAATGTACCAAATTGTTAATCTTAATAAATCTCTACTTTATAAAGATTGAATGGACATTCGAGCGTTAATCAGTCAGGAGGGAATTTCACTCCTACAATTTAATAATAATACTTGCTTCACCACTGTACAAGGAGTGATTTGTTATGTTCAAAGTGAATTATTCGATTTTAAGTTATTATCCAGATATTTATCTCCATAGTAATTTAGCTGTAGGTGTGGCATTTGAAATTATAGGAGAAAGTTATCATAAGAATGAAATTAAATTTATAACCCAAAGAAGAAAAATTTTATCATTTGATGATGAAATAGACAATTTAGAACTTATTAATATGTTTTTGGATGGGCTTAAATGTGAATTCGAACAAACTAATCAATCATTAAAAAGTTATAAGAAAAAGTTTGTTAATAATTTCTACTTTGAGAATATTGAATATAAAATGTTTGACTCATTAAAAGAAGTTAATAATTTTATTGAAAAAACATATAAATATGTATTACATCTTGGTTTAGATAAAAAAGAAAGACTTAAGAAAACTGAGAAAGAACTTTTGAATAGCTAAGTAAAAAGGTCAAACATATTGTTCTGAATATAAATAAGTAATAACCGTACCTTTATTGATGCGGTTATTTTTTATGTAAAAAAACGAAAAAAGTTTTTAAAAAAAGTGTTGGATACAAAACAGGTTGGAAAGAGAAGAAAAAATGACAAATATCGCAAAAGCCAAAAGCGAAATCTTCCGCAACTACACTTTAGGCTTTGCAACACTTGCCACAATATTAAAAATGTTTTTCTAGAGGGGGGATATCCCCTCCCTCGTATTATATTACGAGGTGATGGAAATGACAAACTTAACTAAAACTAGAATAAAAATCTTTATTAATTATCTAATCGGAATTTTAGCTTTAATATTTGCCTTTTATATAATCTTAAAATAAAACTTTAGCCTGTTCATGAAAAATTATGTTAATAGAAACAATGAAAAAATTAATAAACTCAAATTTATCAGTGTATGAAATTGATAAAAAACGGGTGTAGCCCCAGCGAGTATAAGAAGAATCAGAAGAGGCAGAAGAACTGTTGAAAAATTAAGTTTTGATATTGCGGAAAAACTCTAAAATTTTCAAAAACAATTAGAAATAATGAATGAAGATTAAAAAACAAGGCTCTATCTCTTGATACATAAGGGATAGAGCCTTGTTAGTTGCCCAGTTTTTAAAAATGACAAAATTGGGCACCAAAATAAAAAACATTAAATAACATATAGTGATAAAAGCCGTAATCATGGGATTTTATCATCATATAATATAATAAAACTCTATTTTTTGAGAGCAGAACTCAAGTATCTGAATAGGAAAGAGATTAGTATGACTATTGTAAGGTTAGGTGGCCAATATAATGAATAATTCAAAATATTGGCTAGAACGAGCTCAAAATGTCATACAGAGTGAAATACAAGCGGATGCACAAGCAACAACTGAGATAGAACGAATTATTTTACAGATGTATGCATAAATTGCTAAAGAATTATTGGCATTTTATGCCAAATATGCAACCACTGCTGGATTAACAATGTTAGAAGTTAAGAAAAATGCTGATACGTTTGACGTAAAGGCATTTAGACATAAAGCTAAAATGTATGTTCGACGTAAAGACTTTAGTGGAGAAGCAAATCGTGTATTAAAGTTATATAACTTAACAATGAAGATTTCACGAGAGCAATTATTAAAGCAACAGCTTGACTTAATTGTCAGAGATACTGGATTGAATCTTCAAAGTAAACTAGAAGATCACTTAGTTGAAGCTGTGGATAGAGAAGTGGAAAGACAAGCGCATATTTTAGGTGAACATGTAAAGATAGATGATGCTGAAGTAAAAGCAGTGGTTAATAGTAACTTTAAAGGTGTGACATGGTCACAGAGAATATGGAAAGATATGGCATTGGTACAAAAAGAGGTAGAACAGATTACTAGTCATGTACTGATTCGTGGTCGACATCCTAATGAATTTGTTTCTGAGTTTAAAAAGCAAACCAATTCTACTTCTTATAACGCCAGTAGATTGTTAGTAACCGAATCAGCACGTGTACAAACAGAATCACAAAAGATAGCTTATCTTAAAGATTTAGGCGAAGATGGCAAATATAAATATGTTGCCAAAATAGATAGTAAAACATCTAAATTATGTCATTCACTCAACGGAAAAATATTTAAAGTTAAAGATATGATACCAGGTGTGAATGCACCACCTATGCATCCTTGGTGTAGAAGTACCACAGTGCCACATGTCAGCAGTTGGCGAGATAAGTTCTTTAAAGAGCGTGAAGGTAAGTATCAAGTAGAAGTAAAAGAAGCAAAATTACAGGAAAAAGCTAAAAACCAGATGAAAGAAATGATTGAAAGTGGTAAAATAAAAATAGAAATAAATCCTGAAAAACAGAATAGACATAACAAAAATCATCAATTGTTTAAAAATAGTAAAAGACAAGCAATAATAAATAATTATTTATTACCAAGTTATACTACTGTATCAATTCAAAAACTTAATGAATTATTATCAGACAAAGTAGGGACAGGTGAAATTTTATTATTAAGAGGTAAGTTTAATCAAAAAGAGATCATAGATTTTGAATTTGTAATTGGAAAATCATTTGTAGAAGGTAAATATATAGATACAACTTTTGGAAAAGTACATTATTCTAGAACAGGAACACATGTGGTTCCATATGTTAAAAAGGAGGTTGAATAATGAGAATAGCAAGGGCCTATGGTCATAAAGTTAAAGTAATTTTAAAAGATAATAATAATATAGTTGGAAATGTCATTAATTTTGAAAACCCAATCGAAAGTGATACTGGGAATTTCGTAATGGATTTAGAGACCTCAATGGGTATATATTCTATAGATGACTCTGAAATTAAAGACATACAAATAATTACAAAATAGCATCCTTTCTAAACAGATAAAGAGAAAGTGGTGCTATTTTTATACATTTTTTTAACCTTCTAATGTGAAGGTTATTTTTTATTGTCCAAAACGTGCTGATGACATTTTAAAAGCAAGTATGGAATATCAGTCGACAGACTATAAACGGAGGTATATCTCATGGAAAGAAATGAAAGTAATATTACTGATGTAACTCAGAACGAAGAGCAACTAGACAACAGTGATGAACAATCACAACAGAATGAGAAAACATTTTCTCAAGAAGAAGTATCACAATTGATTAAAGAGCGTATATCTAGAGAACACAAAAAATCAGATGAACGTATTAAAGACGCCAGAGAAAACAATGAAGTAGCTTATTTATTAAAAGGTGGTAAAGTTACAAAAGTATATGGCGGACAAGATAGTGTATCTTTTGTGCCAGGGGAAAAAGCAACCGAATTGTTATTTAACAGTAAACCTAATACAATTATTATGTTACATAACCATCCTGGTCAGTCAGGTTTTTCAGAATATGATTTATTTACATTTTTTAAGCATCCATCAATAAAATCAATGACAATCGTTACTAATAAAGGACAAGTAAAATTTATTACCAAGTCAGATAGGTTTCAAGGTAAAATAGTGAGTAAATTTTGTGCTAAATATTTTACGCATATTAATATTATTAATGATAGCCATATTGAAAAATTATTGAAAAATTTTATAGTATAAATATGATTAAATATAAAGTGAGATGATATTAATTATGTTAGATTCTCAATTAGATGGAAATGTAACTGCAAAAGAATTGAGTGAATCTTTTAAAGAATTAGTTGAAGAATTTGAACGTATAGAAAAAGCGAATAAGAATTCAAATTCAAAAGATAAACAGCATCCTTTCTAAACAGATAAAGAGAAAGTGGTGCTATTTTTTGCGTTATTATAACAACTAAGGATACCAAGCCGCACACCTTCAACAAAATCCTCATCTAAACCAATCGATTCCCTAAGCTCAATTTTAAACACAAAGCTTATCTGTAAACATGCACACCTATAAAAATCTGATTATCCAAAAGTCATAAACATGTCCATATTAAAAACTTAAATAGTGCATTCCATTTAAAATAAACATCGATATTCCTACCAAAATAGATTAAGTAATTCAATTGTTAATAGGTCACTTCTTTCATAAAATAACAACAACCATCATAATACTTTTCTAATTTCTTCAAATTAAAGCAAATACAGCGCAAATTTACCTTTATAAAAATATAAAACAAAACAAGATACTCAACAATCTATGGTATCTTGTTTTGGTGGACTGTAATTTCAAATCATCAACAATTTCAAATGCACGGTTTCATATCTACATGTTCATATACAAGCCAATAAACATAACTACTCAACTGAACTTGCTTAATTAAAAGTGAATCGCCAGATGACACGCTTCAACGTTATTAAATCAAATCTAATAATTTATTTAAATTTTCTTCGGTTGTCGCCCAGCTGGTTGCAAACCTTACAACACGATGCTGATCATCGTATTTTTCCCAAACAGCAAATTTAACTTTTTCTTCTAACGCTGCTATTTTCTCGTTACTTAAAATAAAAAATTGTTGATTGGTTGGAGAATCAAAGTAAAGACGATAGCCTTTATTTATAAATCCTTGTTTCATCTTATTTGCCATTTCGATAGCATGTCTACTTATTTTAAAATACAAATCATCCGTAAATAATTCTAAAAATTGTATACCAGTTAACCGTCCTTTTGCTAAAAGGGCGCCGTGATGTTTGATTCGAGTTGTAAATTGTTTCGGCTCATTATTTTTCGTGAAAACAATAGCTTCCCCGCATAGCGCACCAATCTTTGTACCACCTATATAAAATACATCACAATATTTAGCGATGTCTTTAATAGTCATATCTGATTGGTCACTCATCAAACCATATCCTAATCGTGCACCATCCATAAATAATGGAATCTTATATTGTTTACATACTTTGGAAAGTGTTTCTAATTCAGACTTAGAATATAGAGTGCCATATTCAGTCGGATGTGAAATGTATACCATTCCTGGGAATACCATATGGTCCTTTTTAAAATCACTTTTAAATGTTTCCATATAAGCTTCAACTTCTGAAGCGCTAATTTTCCCTTCATTAGATGGCAATGTAATTACTTTATGACCGCTGTATTCAATAGCACCACCTTCATGTACTGCAACATGTCCCGTATCTGCTGATATTACACCTTCGAAACTTTCTAACATAGAATTGATGACGACTTGATTGGTTTGTGTTCCTCCTACTAAAAAACGAACTGTAGCATTAGGACAATCAATTGTATCTTTAATTTTTTCAATTGCCTGTGCTGTGAATTGATCAAAGCCATATCCTGAAGCTTGTACAAGATTTGTATCCAATAGTCGTTTCAATACTTTTTCATGTGCACCTTCTAAATAATCATTTTCAAATGAGATCACTATTTTTCCCCCTAAAACTAACTTAATCATTTTAATATGATGAACTAAGTCGAAACACCACTTTAAAATTAAAAATAAACTTTAATAGTATAATTATATTATTGGCATCCAGTATAGTTGAATAAATATATTATACATTAAACAACCAACTAATAAAATTAAATAATGCTTTTTATAATCTTCTACGTACTAAAGATAATATACACAATAATGATTGAATTTTAATGATAAAAGTTCTATGATTTAAGAAATAGAGAAAAGAGGGGATTAAAATGGAACAAATAAAACTTAAAACGTTTACAGCTGAATCATTAGAGGTATTAGAAACAAACATTAATGCTTTTTTGAGTTCTGAAGAAGCTGCAAATTTAAAATTAGTAAATGTTACTATTAAGGAAATAGAAGAAAGAACATTCCCAAATAATGAAGAAGAATTCAATGCAATATTAACTTTATCTGTGAATAAATAATATAATGAGAAAGGTGCAAAAATATTTTTTGTGCCTTTCTTTATAGGAGAAAAGACTATGCAATTTACATTTTCAAATGATTTAGGAACACTTTTTACCATCATTTTAGCCATTGGATTTATCATTAATTTGGTTCTAGCGTTTATTATTATTTTTTTAGAAAGAAATAGACGTACAGCTAGCTCAACTTGGGCATGGCTATTTGTACTTTTTGTTTTGCCATTAGTTGGTTTTATCCTCTACCTATTTTTTGGAAGAACCGTTTCTGCACGCAAATTGAATAAAAACAATGGTAACGTGTTAACAGATTTCGATGACCTTTTAAAACAACAAATAGAAAGCTTTGATAAAGGAAATTATGGTACTGATAATAAACAAGTTCAAAAACATCATGATTTGGTCCGTATGCTTTTAATGGATCAAGATGGATTTTTAACTGAAAATAATAAAATTGATCATTTCATTGATGGTAATGATTTATATGATCAAGTTATAGAGGATATTAAAAATGCTAAAGAATATATCCATTTAGAGTATTATACATTCGCTTTAGATGGCTTAGGTCAAAGAATTTTAAAAGCGTTAGAAGAAAAATTAAAACAAGGTTTAGAAGTAAAAATTTTATATGATGACGTTGGTTCAAAGAAAGTTAAGATGGCGAATTTCGATCACTTTAAATCATTAGGTGGCGAAGTTGAAGCATTTTTTGCGTCTAAACTACCACTATTAAATTTCCGTATGAACAATAGAAATCATAGAAAAATCATCGTTATAGATGGTCAATTAGGCTATGTCGGAGGATTTAATATTGGCGATGAATATTTAGGTTTAGGTAAATTGGGATATTGGAGAGATACGCATTTGCGAATTCAAGGTGATGCGGTCGACGCTTTACAATTACGTTTTATTTTAGATTGGAATTCTCAAGCGCACCGACCACAGTTTGAATATGATGAAAAGTATTTTCCTAAAAAGAATGAACCATTGGGCAATGCACCAATTCAGATAGCTGCAAGTGGTCCAGCTAGTGATTGGCATCAAATTGAATATGGTTATACAAAAATGATTATGAGCGCAAAGAAATCTGTATATTTACAATCACCATATTTCATTCCAGACAATTCTTATATTAATGCTATAAAGATTGCAGCTAAATCAGGTGTAGATGTACACTTAATGATTCCGTGTAAGCCAGATCATCCATTAGTATATTGGGCGACATATTCAAATGCATCAGATTTATTATCTAGTGGCGTGAAAATTTATACGTATGAAAATGGATTTATACATTCTAAAATGTGTTTGATAGATGATGAAATAGTTTCAGTCGGTACTGCTAATATGGACTTTAGAAGTTTTGAGTTGAATTTCGAAGTCAATGCTTTTGTATATGATGAGAAGCTTGCTAAAGATTTAAGAGCAGCTTATGAACATGATATTACAAAATCAAAACAGTTAACTAAAGAATCATATGCCAATAGACCACTGTCAGTTAAATTTAAAGAATCGTTAGCAAAATTAGTATCGCCAATTTTATAATTTATTTGTAAAGAGTCTCAATTATAGAGGCTCTTTTTATTTTGTTCTAAACATTTTAACAATAAATTTATTATGTAAACCTTCCAATGACATTTGTCATTTTAAATCTATGACAAGATATTCTATTTTAAATCAATTAACTTTACTAATCTTAAGTTAAGAAAAACATAGAGGTGATTAAATTGATTCATATTTCAAATATCAACAAGTCATATAATAAACGGAGTGTACTAAAAAATATTTCGTTTGATATTGAACAAGGTAAATGTATCGCTTTAATAGGAAAAAATGGTGCAGGAAAGTCAACCTTGATTGATATATTAATTGGTAAAGTTAAAGCTAATTCTGGTGAGATATTTGATAAAGACAAGTTATTACAAAGTGAAAATCGCAGTATAATGTTCCAAAAAACGATGTTCCCTGATCAATTAAAAGTAATTGAGATTATCAAATTATATCAATCATTTTACGAAAATCCATTGCCATTGGAAGAAATAATAAGACTAACGAAATTTGATTCTAATCAATTGAATCAATTTGCTAATAAACTTTCTGGAGGACAACAACGATTACTTGATTTTGTTTTATCCTTAATCGGACAACCACAATTAATCTTGTTAGATGAACCGACATCGACTATGGATATAGAGATTAGAGAGTATTTTTGGTCAATGATTGAAAATTTAAAAGAAGAAAATCGAACGATACTTTATACATCACACTATATTGAAGAAGTCGAACGCATGTCTGACAAAATTATTCTAATTGAAAATGGAGAAATAATACTTAATGATTTAACGTCACATATTAGAACAAATCAACAATCTCAGATTACGTTATCCGATGAATATAAAAGAAAATTAAAGTTAGATAAAAATGATTTAGTTATTCAAAAAAATCATAATGGCACAATAAAAATTATTACTTCAAATGTTAATGATACGATTTTATATCTTCAACAACTTCATATTAATTTGGATGATATTGAAATTCAAAAAGTATCTATTGTTGATTCATACTTTAACAATAATGAGAAAAGGGGTTTTACACATGATGCTAAGTTACTTGAAAATTGAATGTAAAGTTTTAATGCGTAAAAAAACAACAATAATATTATCTATTTTATTTCCCGTTATATTCTATATATTATTTACTTCGATATTGGATTTGCCAGAAGATGTTAAACCGAAATTTTATAAAGAATATATGTATAGTATGACAGTTTATAGTTTATTAAGTTTTAGTTTACTAACATTTCCATTAGACATTATTAATGAAAAACAAAATGGATGGCGTCAAAAATTAATGGTAACACCATTTACATTTACTAGTTATTATATTTCAAAAGTAGTAAAAACTATGATGCAATTTGGAATAGCGATAATAGTGATTTTTATGGTTGGGCATTTTTATAAAGGTGTTGCAATGAGTGCAGGTCAATGGTTAGAGTCAGGAATATTTTTATGGTTAGGTGCATCTCTATTAATAACTTTTGGCATATTATTTTCTTTATTAAATGATATTCAAAAAACAAGTGCTTTAGCTAATATCGTAACAATTGGATTAGCAGTATTAGGTGGATTGTGGTTTCCGATAAACACGTTTCCGAATTGGCTTCAGCATGTTGCACATGTTTTACCAAGTTATCATTTGCGTAAATTAGGTGTAGATATTGCATCGAATCATCATATCAATTTAATATCATTTGGTATAATAATTTTGTATGCTTTAGGAAGTATAATAGCAGTGTATTGTATTAGAAGTTTTAAAAAGGCGGAATAAAAAATGAAATTTTTAAAAGGTACTTCAATTGCTGAACTATCCTCTTTACTTTATCTGATTTTTCCTATTGCTGGTATTTTTTTCAATGAAATACATGGGCCAAAATGGTTGTATATCATACTAGTTAGTATTTTTTCAGTGTCGTATTTTATATTAGTTACACTAAATAATAGACTTAATCATTTAACACTTTACATATTATTAATGACACATTATGTCATTATTTGCTATTTTGTATTATTTATACATCCGATCTTAAGTCTGTTTTTCTTTTACAGTGCCTTTGCTATTCCCTTTACTTTTAAAAAGAGTGTTAAAAAAGTTTCATTGTACATGTTTATACTAACACTGATTATATGTTTAATAATTACTTTTTCTTTTTATAACGACTATTTTGTTTCAATAATGATTTATTATGTCGTTATATTATTAATAATGCTAGATAATTTCAAAAAAATGAAAAATCGTGAATATCAAAAAGAGATAGAAGAAAAAAATCGACATATTAATACATTAATAGCTGAACAAGAGCGACATAGAATAGGGCAAGACTTACATGATACGTTAGGACATGTGTTTGCAAGTTTATCATTAAAATCAGAGTTAGCTTATAAACTTATAGATTCGGATATAGAAAAAACAAAAGCTGAATTATTAGCAATTAATAAATTATCTCGTGAATCACTAAACAAAGTTCGAGAAATTATTGATGATATAAAATTGCCATCATTTATTGAAGAGATTGATAGTTTAGGTAAGGTTTTAAAAGATGCTGATATTGATTTTACGTTTGAAAATAAAGAATTGGCACAAGTATTGAGTCCTACCAAACAATCCATGTTAGTTATGATTGCACGTGAAGCGATAAATAATGTAATTAAACATGCGAATGCTTCAAAAGTTCATGGCAAATTACAAACAGTAAACAATCATAAATTGCAGCTAATGATTGAGGATGATGGCAAAGGTATTGATAGTGATTGCGAGGTAAAAAGTATTTCGCAGCGTGTACAACATTTAAACGGAACTTTAGCAGTCGACTCAACAAATGGAACTAAAATAATCATCGAAATCTCAACAGGAGGAATAGCATGATATCTATAATTATTGCAGAAGATCAAAATATGTTGCGACAGGCAATGGTTCAATTAATTAAACTACATGGCGATTTTGAAATTTTAGCTGATGTGGATAATGGACTCGATGCATATAGAGTTATTGAAAAATATAATCCTGACGTGGTTATTTTAGATATTGAAATGTCCGGTATGACAGGTCTCGAAGTTTTATCGGAAATTAGGAAAAAGCAATTAAATATTAAAGTGATTATTGTAACAACTTTTAAAAGGCCGGGATATTTTGAAAAAGCTGTTGCAAATGATGTAGATGCTTATGTTTTAAAAGAACGTTCTATAGAAGAATTGGTGGAAACCATTAATAAAGTAAATAGCGGTGAGAAAGAATACAGTGCTACGTTGATGACTTCATTTTTCAAAGATAAAAATCCTTTGACTCCAAAAGAGCAAATAGTATTAAGGGAAATTGGCAATGGTTTAAGTAGTAAAGAAATAAGCGGAAAATTGTTTTTGTCAGATGGAACAGTTAGGAATTATACATCAGTAATTATTGATAAGTTATATGCAGATAATCGTTTTGATGCTTGGAAAAAGGCGAATGAAAAAGGGTGGATATAAATTAAAATAATAGTATTGAGTGTCTTGATTTAATACTGGGAACGAACCAGAACAAAATCATACTCAATACTTTTATTTTGTTATTCACAAGTCATGCTAGTGAATTATTTGTTTCGTTTTTTAGAAAACGAGGCAATTAGATAAACAATAAATCCTACAAAGATACCCAATAAAATAGATAATACGGCAGTAACTATTAATGGTAATTTGAAAAATATTTGTAGGAAAATACCAATGATAATTGCAATAATTACTGCAATCAATGTGACTGTATTTTCATTTGAAATGTTCATTCATTTTCACTCCTTAACAAATATTATTATAGCATGCTATAGCGTTCTAAAATATTGAAATATATAGATATGACTATTGACGTTATTTATTAACTTTTATATGATTAATCGGAATGAAAAAATTAGAAGTAGGTGGCAAAATGAAGTCGAATAAATCGCTTACTATGATTGTGGTGGCCATCATTATTGTAGGTGTTTTGGCGTTCCAATTTATGAATCATACTGGTCCTTTTAAAAAAGGATCAAATCAAGAAAGTGTCCAAGATTTAAAAGGTAAAGAAAAAGTGCATGTTCAAAGAGTCGTCGATGGAGATACATTCATAGCGAATCAAAACGGCAAGGAAATTAAGGTTAGACTCATTGGAGTCGATACGCCTGAAACAGTTAAACCGAATACGCCTGTACAGCCATTTGGTAAGGAAGCATCAAATTATAGTAAGAAGACTTTAACGAATCAAGATGTTTATTTAGAATACGATAAAGAAAAGCAAGACCGCTATGGTAGAACATTGGCGTATGTATGGATAAGTAAAAATCGTATGTACAATAAGGAATTAGTGGAAAAGGGGCTTGCTAGAGAGAAGTATTTTTCACCAAATGGTAAATATAGGAATGTATTTATAGAGGCGCAAAACAAAGCTAAACAACAGAAATTAAATATTTGGAGTAGATAATTAAAGACGTATTGGTAGAAAAAATCGTCATATCTAAACGTGTTAGAAAGAAGGATTTTAACATATCATCCAATTTTTGATTTAATAATTTTGGTACTGAAAACAAACTATCATAGTTAATTGAACATAATAAAGGCATAATAATCATTGTACGTACTGAGTGTAATTGATTATTATGCCTTTTACTTTATTTAAAAATACTTGTAATTTGGTCCACTTGATCTTTATTGAGAGGGTGTTTTGAAAGCTCGATTGCTTCACTTATAATGCGTCGTAAAGACGATTTAGTGGAAACAGTATCAACGTACTTGTCTCGTTCCTCGGAACCTTGAATAATATTAACTGTGCCATCACTAAAATAAATGACGCCCGTACTTTGGACTTTAAAGTTAAAGTTTTGCTCTATATGATCTTTTAATGCTTTAGCATTATTCGCTGCTAATTGATACGGATCATAATCATAAAAGTCATAAACAACACGATTTGGTTGAACAGTTTCTGTAAATGTATAAATTGCGCTTCTTGATGAATTAAACTGATCGTGGTATTGCTGACTTATATAATGACCAACCACTTTTTCTATATTACTATTACTCATTTCTGTATCATGTTCATCTGGTACATCGAAGTGATAAAATGTTTTTTCACCCCAACTTTTAACGTCAACATTTATCAACCCGATATCTGAAACAATGATAAAATCAAAAGAACGTGCAAACTCGAAAAATGGATGTTTTGTCGCTAAATTGCTAGTCACGATAATATCGTAATATTTTAATTTTCCTTCTTCAAGATAACTATCTAAAATCTTACGTAATTCTCTTTTAGCATTTTTATAGGCATGATGTCCAACATCATTATTAGAACTAAGCATTTGGCTTCTTAGTTCAGCATTTTCAGCACTTAATGCTTTATTCTTTTTAATGAGTTGCTTTCTAGCGTAGACCTCGGTATCGATTTTACTGTTACTGTACCTTTGATTTAAAACTAAAATACCGGTTAATGCTACTATGATAATGATAAGTACAATATAAAAAGACATTTTTTCACCAATCCTTTTTGACTTCTTTAACTTTGTGTACAATAATAATTAATATAGATTAATTGTTATTCAATTTCCCACATTTTTATTAGTTGATTTTAGTTCACCATTGTTATAATCAAATTATAAACTGACAGAAATTGATGTTCAATGAATATGACGTGAAAGATTCGTGAATTCAACTTTATGACGAATTTATGATATGTCTGAACTTTTATAAATGAATTGTTTTAATTGATATACTTTCGAGATTGAATTCGTTAATTTTAAAAGGTATAATGAAATTTGTGAAAGCGCTTGCTTAGGAGGTGTATTTGAGAGTGAATGAAATAAATGCTAAAGAACAATTAGTAGAAAATTTAATGAAAACATCATCGCAATTATTTAAATTTCACGGTGAAGTTGCCATGCAACTTTTCTTGAATGATGAATTAAAATTACCTTCTATTGTTGAAATATGCGTGGAACGTAAGCGTTTGAGTGATATTGTGAAAGTTATTCCGCAAACTTATGTTTTACTATACATAGATAAACAAGACCAACCGATAGCTAAAAATGATTTATCACTTTCAAAAATAGCACGAGTATATGTGCAATTTAACGATACAACAATTATGAGTATTTATGTTTATGATGTAGTGAATGATGAATGGATTTTTAGGTTAGATCCAAATGTACGAATTCCGAAGAGTAATATTTATTTTCATAGTTTAAATTGGGATGTCGATTACATCAAGCCGGAAATCGTTTTAATGTATGATTTAATGCAACATCATCAGTATCATCAATATTCTAATTATAAACGTGTTATTGATGCGTTAAGCTACTATCAATTTTTTATTTTAAAATTTGTAGTAGGTGAGCAACGTATTAAAGATGCAATTCAGAGAACTATAAATAATTAAATAAAAAGCAATTCATAACGGATATGACAAAACGTGTTATGAATTGCTTTTTATTATTTTTTATCACATAAGTTTTTTAATTCTATGCCATGATAGCAAAACTCATAAGTAGATAGTACTGCTTTTTCAGCATCATCTACATGAATACCGAACATCATCGAGATTTCAGAAGCACCTTGGTTAATCATTTTTAAATTGATTTTGGACTTAGCTAAGGCATGTGTTATTTTATTTGCTGTGCCGATAACTTTATTCATACCTTCACCGACAATCATTAAAATGGCTAAATCATGCTCAATACTTAGTTCATCAACATCACATTTTTTACGAATCTCATTTAAAACTTTTGTTTCTTTATTTTGAATTTGTTTTGAACGCATAACAATACTTATAGTATCAATGCCAGAGGGCATGTGATCGAATGAAATATTATTATCTTCTAAGACGCCAAGAATTTTCCTAGTGAAACCTACTTGTCTGTTCATTAAATACTTTTTGATATTAATTACAGTAAAGTCCTTGTCACAGCTAATGCCGCTGATTACATTTTTAGCGTTGATTTCACGATCATGTAAAATGTAAGTACCTTTATCTTGGGGGCGGTTCGTATTTTTAATAACGACAGGAATGCGATCCTTATATAGTGGTTGCAATGCTTCATCATGGAAAACGCTAAATCCTGCATATGACAATTCACGCATTTCTCTATAAGTAATTTCTTCAATGAGTTCAGGATCTTTGATAATATTGGGATTAGCTTTAAAGATACCAGACACATCGGTGAAATTTTCGTATAAAGTAGCTCTAACGCCACTTGAAATAATTGCTCCAGTTATATCAGATCCACCGCGAGGAAAAGTTACAATATAACCTTCGTGTGATACACCAAAAAATCCTGGGATAATTAGTTTCTCATCATAATTTCGCAATTTCTTTATTTCTTCATAAGCGCTATCTAAAATTTGTGCTTGTTGTGGAACGTCAGTGACATAAATACCCGCTTCTTTTGGAGATACATATTTTGTAGGAATGCCCTGACTATTATTATATAAAGCAATCAGTTGTGCATTAAAATCTTCCCCACAAGATAGTAATGCATCTAATAATCTTTTTGGTTCATTTTTTAATTGTTCAATATAGTGTTCTAATGTTTGGTCTATCGTTCGTAAAATACTTTCATCCATCTGCAATTCTTTTACAATATCATCATATCTCTGAATAATTTCTCTTTTTTTATCATGATAGTCAAGATGATTAATGACCTTTTCATATAATCTGATTAATAAATCAGTCGTTTTAACATCATTGTCATGTCTTTTTCCCGGTGCAGAAACGATTACAATTTTTCGCTCAGGGTCAGAATTAACAATATTTAAAACCTTTTTTATTTGTGTAGCATTAGAGACGGAGCTACCACCGAATTTAGAAACTTTCATAGTGCATGCCAACCTTTCTAAAAAATCAGAAAATTGTATTCAGTTTTGTAAGTAAGAATGATATTATGTATTTATATTTTGAATATTACGAACTTTACAAAAATAAAGAATAATTCTATACTATACTATCATCTAGTGTTTTTCAATAATACATTTGTTTTTCTCAAAAGCACAAACGGAGGTACATAACATGAAAAAATTAAATATAGCATTATTAGGATTAGGTACTGTTGGGTCTGGTGTAGTAAAAATCATCGAAGAGAACAGGCAGCAAATTCAAGACACATTAAATAAAGATATTGTAATTAAACATATTCTTGTTCGTGATAAATCAAAAAAACGACCATTAAATATAAGCCAATATCATTTAACAGAAGATGTTAATGAAATTTTAAATGATGATTCATTAGATATTATTGTAGAAGTAATGGGTGGTATTGAGCCAACTGTTGACTGGTTACGAACAGCACTGAAAAATAAAAAACATGTCATCACTGCAAATAAAGATTTACTAGCAGTTCACCTAAAACTTTTGGAAGATTTGGCAGAAGAAAATGGTGTGGCTTTAAAGTTTGAAGCAAGTGTTGCAGGTGGGATTCCAATCGTAAATGCCATAAATAATGGTTTGAATGCGAATAATATTTCTAAATTTATGGGAATTTTAAATGGTACCTCTAATTTTATTCTATCTAAGATGACTAAGGAACAAACGACATTTGAAGAAGCACTCGATGAGGCGAAAAGACTTGGTTTTGCAGAAGCAGATCCTACTGATGATGTAGAAGGGGTAGATGCAGCACGTAAAGTTGTTATCACATCATATTTATCATTTAACCAAGTCATTAAATTAAACGACGTTAAACGAAGAGGGATTAGTGGCGTAACTTTAACAGATATTAATGTTGCTAATCAATTGGGGTATAAAATTAAATTAATCGGTAAGGGAATATATGAAAATGGCAAAGTTAATGCTTCAGTGGAGCCGACGTTAATTGACAAGAAACACCAATTAGCAGCAGTAGAAGATGAGTATAATGCGATTTATGTCATTGGTGATGCTGTAGGTGATACGATGTTTTATGGAAAAGGGGCAGGTAGTTTAGCAACAGGTAGTGCAGTTGTAAGTGATTTATTAAATGTAGCACTATTCTTTGAATCAGATTTACATACATTGCCGCCTCATTTTGAATTAAAGACAGATAAGACACGTGAGATGATGGATTCTGATGCAGAAATTAACATTAAAGAAAAATCTAATTTTTATGTCGTTATTAAAAATGTTAATGATTCAATAGAAAAGTTTGAAAATGAATTAAAGTCGATATTACCGTTCCATAAATCATTAAGCGTAGCAAATTATGAGGATGATTCATATGTAGCTGTCATAATTGGATTGGAATCATCACCAGAAGAATTAATCACTAAGCATGGATATTTAGTTGAAAAAGTATATCCGGTAGAAGGAGTTTAATTAAAATGAGAAGATGGCAAGGATTAGTAGAAGAATTTAAGGCACATTTGCCAGTAGACGAAAATACACCTAAATTAACTTTAAATGAAGGGAATACACCACTTATTCATTGTGAAAATATGTCAGCAATGTTAGGTATTGATTTATATGTTAAATATGAAGGTGCCAATCCAACTGGGTCATTTAAAGATCGTGGTATGGTAATGGCTGTCACTAAAGCTAAAGAGCAAGGAAAGAAAATTGTTATTTGTGCTTCAACAGGAAATACGTCGGCATCCGCCGCTGCATATGCAGCAAGAGCTGGATTAAAGGCAATAGTTGTTATTCCAGAAGGAAAAATTGCATTAGGAAAGTTATCTCAAGCGGTAATGTATGGTGCAGAGATAGTTTCAATTGAGGGGAATTTTGACGAAGCATTAGAGATTGTGAAAGAAATTGCTAAAAGCGGAGAAATTGAGTTAGTGAACTCTGTTAATCCATACAGAATTGAAGGCCAAAAAACTGGTTCTTTTGAAATTGTACAACAACTAGACGGTGAAGCTCCTGACATTTTAGCAATTCCTGTAGGTAACGCAGGTAATATTACGGCATATTGGAAAGGTTTTAAAGAATATCATGAATCTAAGGGTTCTCAATTACCTAAGATGTTTGGCTTCCAAGCTGAAGGTGCATCACCAATTGTTCAAAATAAAGTCATTAAAAACCCGGAGACAATTGCAACTGCTATTCGAATCGGTAATCCTGCAAGCTGGGATAAAGCGACAAATGCGCTGAGTGAATCAAACGGTTTAATTGATAGTGTTACAGATAAAGAAATCTTAGAAGCTTATCAATTAATGACAACTAAGGAAGGTGTCTTTAGCGAACCAGCTAGTAATGCTTCTATTGCAGGTTTAATTAAATTGCATAGACAAGGTAAGTTACCTCAAGGTAAAAAAGTTGTTGCAATACTAACAGGCAATGGATTAAAAGACCCTGATACTGCTATTTCACTATTAGATAATCCAATTAAGCCATTACCTAATGATAAGAATAGTATTATTGAATATATAAAAGGAGCTTTATAACATGACTAATGTTTTGGAGTTAACAATTCCAGCTTCAACAGCCAACCTAGGAGTTGGCTTTGATTCTATAGGTATGGCTTTAGATAAATTTTTGTATCTGTCTGTAATGGAAACGCCTGGTACAAAATGGGAATATATTTTTCGTGATGATGCATCAAAGCAATTGCCTACTGATGAAACAAACTTTATTTATCAAGTTGCACAACGAGTAGCTTCTAAATATGATGTAAATTTGCCTAATTTATGTATCGAGATGCGTAGTGATATTCCTTTAGCAAGAGGATTAGGTTCATCCGCTTCTGCTTTAGTGGGCGCAATCTATATTGCAAATTACTTTGGAGATATTCAATTATCGAGACATGAAGTGTTGCAATTAGCAACGGAAATTGAAGGTCATCCTGACAATGTTGCACCAACAATTTATGGCGGACTCATTGCAGGATATTATAATGATGTGTCGAAAGAAACATCGGTTGCACATATTGATAAACCAGACGTAGATCTTATTGTAACAATACCAACTTACGAACTTAAAACTGAAGCATCAAGACGTGCATTACCTCAGAAATTAACACATAGTGAAGCAGTTAAATGTAGTGCGATTAGTAATACGATGATATGTGCTTTGGCTCAGCATAATTATGAATTAGCTGGTAAACTTATGCAGCAAGATGGCTTCCACGAACCATATCGTCAACATTTAATTGCTGAATTTGAAGATGTTAAGGCGATTGCGAATGAACACAATGCATATGCAACAGTTATTAGTGGTGCGGGGCCATCAATTTTAATCTTTAGTCGAAAAGAAAATAGCGGGAAATTAGTTCGATCATTAAATAGTAAGGTAGTATCATGTCATTCTGAATTGGTCGATATTAATATAAGTGGTGTTATAGAACGAATTGTATACCAATAGAGGCTTTATATTGTAAAATAGTATTAAATGTAGAATAGAGAGGAGATTTAATACGATATGACGAATTATAAAGCAGTCGTTTTAGATATGGATGACACGTTGCTAAATTCAGATAATGTTGTTTCAGAAGAAACTGCAAAATATTTAACAGCGATACAAGATGAAGGGATTTATGTTGTATTAGCATCTGGAAGACCAACAGAAGGTATGATTCCAACAGCTAGAGAATTGAAATTGCCAGAACACCATAGCTACATTATTAGTTATAATGGTAGTAAGACGATTAATATGGCAAATGAAGTAGTGGAAGTTAGTAAATCTATTAGTAAGCAAGATTTTGATGAAATTGTTGATTATTGTAGAGATAGAGACTTCTTTGTACTTACATATCATGAAGGACAAATTATTTACGATAGTGAACATGAGTATATGAACATCGAAGCGGAATTAACAGGATTACCTATGAAACGTGTAGATGATATCAAAGCGTATATTCAAGATGATGTTCCTAAGGTGATGGGTGTAGACTATGTTGCGAATATTACAGAAGCTAGAATTGATTTAAACGGTGTATTCAATGATAATGTAGATGCTACTACTAGTAAGCCATTTTTCTTAGAATTTATGGCTAAAGATGTTTCAAAAGGTAATGCGATTAAAGCGCTATGTCATAAATTAGGATTTACTGTTGATCAAGTTGTTGCTTTTGGTGACAGCATGAATGATAAATCAATGTTTGAAGTAGCAGGATTAGCTATTGCAATGGGAAATGCTTCAGACGAATTAAAGGAATACGCAGACGAAGTTACGTTAGATCATAATAATAACGGTATTCCACATGCTCTAAAAAATTTATTCTAAGATTTAAAATAAGCCTAAACACATGATATTTCATTGGAAAATCTAGTGTTTAGGCTTTTGAATTTATGTTTTTATATTATTGTGTTGATGATTTTTATTGTTTAAATATATGAAATAAATGCTGAAATGCGTTAGATGTAATGCAAAACTTTTAAAAATCATAATGATCTAATTGTTTAAGTGTAAAAGCACCTTCTTAATGAAACGTATTGTATAACTAAAAAAGTAGCGACAATCTAACTTGTTTGTTAGATGCACTGCAAGCGTACGGTAATTATTTAGCTGTTTGAGTCCAATCGTGTTTTCCTCTGAATCGTTTTACATGTGCATATATTTGGTCAGCAGTATAGTCTAAGTTTGTATATACTGTAATACTAAAAGCTGATTGGTTTTCTGCAAAAGACTCTTCTAAAAACAATTCCTTTAAATGAGTAAATAAATCATTCATTTGTTTATGATCTAAACCTGGATACTCCCTTAAAGTTCTTTTTAATAATTGGCCATTCTTTTCTTCTAATGCTTGAACCACAATAACAAATCTTTCATCTTGCTTTAATATATCATCAAATAAATTTGTTTGTCCAATCATTGAATTCACCCCTGAAAAGTTATTCTTATCTATATTATACACAATCTGCAAAATATCTAAAATAAAGAATGTAAATATTGTGCGAATAAAAATGAACAGAATACTAGTTAATATACTAAATACTTAAAATGGACCGCATCACCGTAATGATATGAAGTTTTAAGTGATGAACTGTTGCGCTTAATTTGACAAATCAACATATAAAATAACACGACAAATGCTATCAAATGTTTGAAGCATCTGTCGTGAATGAAAGGGGGTTTTATATTTATATTGTTTTAATTATTTTTGATTATCATAATCATGTGGTTTTAAATTGATAGTTTCAAGTTTAACAAACTTTGTTTTATGAATCATTTTATGAACAAAATAAATAATTGCTAAGATGATTAAAGGTAAGAAGTTTCTAAACACACTCAACCAATCATTTTCTAGCATGCTTTCAAATGAACTACCAAGTAATAAGAATGCTAAAGTTGCAATAACAATGATAGGACCTAATGGATAAAACGGTGCTTTATATGGAAGTACTTTATTTGGATCTTCACCTTGTTTTTTAATTGCTTGTCTTAATCGGATTTGAGACCAAATACTTGAACCCCATACAACTATTACCATTGAACCGATGATTTTTAATAAGTTAAATACAGCATGTGCATTATAATTCGCATAAACAATTACAATAATAACAACAGCGTATGTTGTTAATAATGCTCGAAGCGGTAATTTTGTAGTTTTGTTTAATTTACTTAAAAACTTAGGTGCTTTATTATCTGCACTTAGTGAATATAACATCCTACCTGTCGTATAAACGCCCGAGTTAGCAGCTGATAATAATGATGTTAAAATTACTGCATTAATAACAGATGCTGCAAAAGCAATACCAACTCTATCAAAGACAATTGTAAACGGACTTTGACTTACAGAACCACTTTCATTTAATAATAATGGATCTGTATATGGAATAATTGCAGCAATTACAGCAATTGATAACACATAGAACAATAGTATGCGCCAAAAAACTTGCTTAATAGCTTTAGGCATTGATTTTTTAGGGTCATCAGATTCACCAGCGGTAACAGCTACTACCTCGGTTCCTCCGACAGAGAAACCTGCAACTAGTAATACGCCTAAGAACCCTGAAATGCCACCTACAAATGGTGCATCGCCTTTTGTATAATTTTCAAAGCCATAACTATGACCGCCTAAAATACCAAAGATCATTAAAATACCAAATGCAATGAATACTATAATTGTAATTACTTTAATTAATGATAACCAAAATTCAGTTTCTCCGAATGATTTTACAGAAAAAATGTTTAATAATAGTAAAATGGTAATAAATATTAAACTCCAAGTAATGGGGTGGAAAAATTTAAATGTGTCCCAGAAATAAAGTACATTTGACGCCACAATAACATCAACACTAGTAACTAATGACCATAATGCCCAATACAACCATCCCATTGTAAAACCAAGTGATGAATCTATAAAACGTGTTGAATATGAACTGAAAGAGCCTGATACTGGATAAAATGTTGCTAATTCTCCAATAGAAGACATTAAGAAGTACAACATAATACCAATAAGTAAATAGGCTAATATAGCGCCTCCGGGTCCAGCTTGTGAAATTATACTACCTGTAGCGACAAATAGACCAGTTCCAATTGCACCACCTATAGCAATCATGGAAATGTGTCTAGAATTAAGACTACGGTTCATTTTATTATCTTCCATATTTAGTCTCCCATCTATTTAAATATACCCATTATTGTAAGCTTTTTAAGTAGACTATTCAATAACTTTTTAACACTTTAAAGCGAAAAAATTAAAATTTTCTGATTTTTTAATCTTTTTGAGCGTGTTTAATTGTAATTTAATTAGGGTTAAATTATAATGTGTATTAAATTATAATAATTATAAATTGTGGAGGGATGACTATGTCACAACATGATAAAAAATTAACTGGAGTTTTTGGGCATCCAGTATCAGATCGAGAAAATAGTATGACAGCAGGACCTAGGGGACCTCTTTTAATGCAAGATATTTACTTTTTAGAGCAAATGTCTCAATTTGATAGAGAAGTTATACCTGAACGTCGAATGCATGCGAAAGGTTCTGGTGCATTTGGTACGTTTACTGTAACTAAAGATATTACAAAGTATACTAATGCTAAGATTTTCTCAGAAATTGGTAAACAAACTGAAATGTTCGCACGTTTTTCTACAGTAGCAGGTGAACGTGGTGCTGCTGATGCAGAACGAGATATTAGAGGATTTGCTTTAAAATTTTATACAGAAGAAGGTAACTGGGATTTAGTAGGGAATAATACGCCTGTCTTCTTTTTCAGAGATCCAAAGTTATTTGTTAGTTTAAATCGCGCTGTTAAACGTGATCCAAGAACAAATATGCGAGATGCTCAAAATAACTGGGATTTTTGGACTGGACTTCCTGAAGCTTTACATCAGGTGACGATTTTAATGTCAGATAGAGGGATACCTAAAGATTTACGCCATATGCATGGATTCGGTTCTCACACGTATTCAATGTACAATGATGCTGGCGAACGTGTTTGGGTTAAATTCCACTTTAGAACTCAACAAGGTATTGAAAATTTAACAGATGAAGAAGCTGCTGAAATTGTAGCGACTGATCGTGATTCATCACAACGAGATTTATTTAATGCTATTGAGAATGGTGATTATCCAAAATGGACAATGTATATCCAAGTAATGACAGAAGAACAAGCCAAAAACCATAAGGATAATCCATTCGATTTAACAAAAGTATGGTATCACGATGAATATCCATTAATTGAAGTAGGAGAGTTTGAATTAAACCGAAATCCAGATAATTATTTTATGGATGTAGAACAAGCTGCTTTTGCACCAACTAATATTATTCCTGGATTAGATTTTTCACCTGATAAAATGTTACAAGGGCGTTTGTTCTCATATGGAGATGCGCAAAGATATCGCTTAGGTGTAAATCATTGGCAAATTCCTGTGAACCAGCCTAAAGGTGTAGGTATTGAAAACATTTGTCCATTTAGCAGAGATGGTCAAATGCGTGTGCTTGATAATAACCAAGGTGGAGGCACACATTATTATCCAAATAATCAAGGCAAATTTGATTCACAACCTGAATATAAAAAGCCACCATTCCCAACTGATGGTTATGGCTATGAATATAATCAACGCCAAGATGATGATAATTATTTTGAGCAACCTGGTAAGTTATTTAGATTACAAACTGATGATGCTAAAGAAAGAATTTTCACAAATACAGCAAATGCAATGGATGGTGTATCTGAAGATGTTAAGCGACGTCATATCCGTCATTGCTATAAAGCTGATCCAGAATATGGTGAAGGTGTAGCTAAAGCATTAGGTATTGATATTAATTCAATTAATCTTGAAACAGAAAGTGACGAAACTTACGAAAACTTTAAAAAATAAATTTGAAATGTGTATTCAATATTGCGTAGTTGAGCAGTTTATGATAATATAATAAATCGTAAAGATTCCTAACAAGAGAGGGTGTTTAACGTGCGCGTAAACGTAACATTAGCATGCACAGAATGTGGCGATCGTAACTATATCACTACTAAAAATAAACGTAACAATCCTGAGCGTATTGAAATGAAGAAATATTGCCCAAGATTAAACAAATATACGTTACATCGTGAAACTAAGTAATTCTTATCATTCAAATACGACGATTTGAAATTAAAGCGGGCTTTTCCATTATTTATGGAAAGCTCGTTTTTTTGATGATAATTCAATATAATAGTTAGAAACATATTTCAAAAGTAATAAAGTAAATATATAGATACATGATTTGAGTTATTTCTTAATGAAGTAAACGGAAAAATTATCATGGTATATTGATAAATGATGTTGGAACGCTGCGAACAATACAGTAATAGTAAATTTTAAAAAAAGGTGAGTTTCCATATATAGTAGAAAATGAAAAGTAATAGTTTTTTAAAAGAAAGTATAGTCGTTTCGAAGTGGATTAAAATTTTACAAAGTCATAGAACGTTTTTTGAGTGATTTAGCAAATAAATAAGATTTAACTGTTGAATTATGTGATTATTGTGTTATTATATAAATCGTAATAATTACGATTTGATAAAAAGTGAGGTAACAATATATGGCTAAGAAGTCTAAAATAGCAAAAGAAAGAAAAAGAGAAGAATTAGTAAATAAATATTATGAGTTACGTAAAGAGTTAAAAGCGAAAGGTGATTATGAAGCATTAAGAAAATTACCTAGAGATTCATCACCAACACGCTTAACAAGAAGATGTAAAGTTACGGGTAGACCAAGAGGTGTATTACGTAAATTTGAAATGTCACGTATTGCATTTAGAGAACATGCACATAAAGGACAAATTCCAGGTGTTAAAAAATCAAGCTGGTAAAATTAAATTTCGTACTTTAGCCCATTTACAATATTAATAAAACAATGTACAGTATATACGAATGCTATAAACTGAATGTTTTCGGAATTAATCAAGAAAACATCCGGTTTTTAATTTGCATTAATAAAATAATTAGTTTTAAAAGGGGCTATTTAAAGTGAAAATATTTGATTATGAAGATATTCAGTTAATACCTAATAAATGTATTGTTGAAAGCAGATCTGAATGTGACACATCGATTCAATTTGGACCGAAGACGTTTAAACTACCTGTAGTTCCTGCGAATATGCAAACAGTTATGAATGAAACATTAGCAAAACGGTTTGCAGAAAATGATTATTTCTATATCATGCATCGTTTTGATGAAAAAGCTAGAGTACCTTTTATAAAAAATATGCAAGATTCAGGTTTATTTGCATCAATTTCAGTAGGTGTAAAGAAATCAGAATTTGAATTTATTGAAAAATTAGCTCAAGATAAATTGATACCAGAATATATAACAATAGATATTGCTCATGGACATTCTGATTCAGTAATTAATATGATAAAACATATAAAAAAACATTTACCTGAGAGTTATGTCATTGCAGGGAATGTTGGTACGCCTGAAGGTGTTAGAGAATTAGAAAATGCTGGTGCTGATGCTACAAAAGTTGGTATTGGTCCTGGTAGAGTTTGTATTACAAAGATTAAAACTGGCTTTGGTACAGGCGGTTGGCAGCTAGCAGCATTAAATTTATGTAGTAAAGCTGCACGTAAACCTTTAATTGCTGATGGTGGTATAAGAACACATGGTGATATAGCTAAATCTATTCGCTTTGGCGCATCAATGGTCATGATTGGTTCGCTTTTTGCTGCGCATGAAGAATCTCCAGGTGAGACTGTTGAACTTGACGGCAAACAGTATAAAGAATATTTTGGAAGTGCTTCAGAATTTCAAAAAGGTGAACATAAAAATGTTGAAGGTAAGAAAATGTTTGTAGAACATAAAGGTTCATTATTTGATACTTTAAATGAAATGCAACAAGATTTACAAAGTTCAATTTCATATGCCGGTGGAAAAGACTTGAAATCATTACGTACTGTAGATTATGTTATTGTAAGAAACTCTATTTTTAATGGAGATAGAGATTAATATTTATAGTAGGTGATGTAAATTAAAAAGTTCATAGTAACTGTTGTTGCGTTATTATCGATTATTATCATCGCGCCAATGACAGAATTTAAACCATTCATTCATTTACAAAATGAAGTAAGACAATATATTGATATTCACATCAATAAAGAAACAATTTCTGCAGAAAATAAATTGGATACGCCAAAGAAACAACAATTTGCCTTTAATAATATTCAGATGAACATGTCTAAATCAGAAGTTGAAAAGGTATTGAAACAACCTAAAAGAGTGACATTTAATGAATATGGTACGAAGTGGTATACGTATTATGATGGTGATTACAATAATTTTATAATGGTAAGTTACATTAAAGATAAAGTTAATGCGATATATTCAAATCAAAATATCATCACTTCAAAATCAAAAATTAAATATAACACACCGAAATCGGTTGTAAGGCAAAGATTAGGCGAACCAGAAACCGAGATTGTTAAAGGTAGAGTTCGTTACGAACAAAATAATAAAGAATATGATGTTTTCCATAAAAATCATATTTATACGACGGTATTTTATGATAAACATCGACGTAATAATGTAACAGCTGTTTTGCAAGTAAGCGATGCTATGGAAAATAGATTGAAAGAACAGTATGGCGCGCCATCAAAATCACTGGCAAATAGTTACGAGCTTCAAAATTTTGATTTAGTTAATGCTGAAAGAAAACAACATGAGTTACCAACGCTAAAGTATTCAAAACAGAATTCTGAAACAGCACGAAAACACAGTAAAGATATGGCAGATAACCACTATTTTGATCATACTAACTTAAAAGGTCAATCTCCGTTTGATCGATTGAAAAAAGATGGTATAACATTTAGGTCAGCTGGTGAAAATTTAGCATATGGCCAAGTAAGCAGTATTTACGCACATGAAGGGTTAATGAACTCTCTTGGTCATAGAAAGAATATTTTAAACGACGCATTTAATACATTAGGTGTTGGTGTTGATTTTAATGATGAAAAACAACCGTTTTGGACAGAAAATTACACTGGATAATGTTTCTAAAGCTTGTTTAAAGGGTAATGTTTATCTGTAAGGAAGTAGATAAACATGATGATTTAAGACAAACCAAAAGATGCGGATATATTAGAACGCGTCAAAGACATATTAAATAAAAAAGATAGTAAAAAATAATATTAGCTCGCTTCTGCATATAATTGTAGAGGCGAGTTTTACTTTATGTATAACTAAAACTCTGATTGTTTCTAGTGTTGTAACATACATATAAAGGATGGCATAAAAAACCTCTTGATAATCATTGAGATTTCAAGAGGTTGGAAATTTATTATGAATGAGGGTTTAACAAATGCGATTATATATAAATTGTTGAAATATTACATTTCGCGATATAAACCAATTACTTTACCAATAACTGTAACGTTATCAAGGTATATTGGTTCCATTGTGCTATTTTCAGGTTGTAAACGATATCGATTTCTTTCTTTATAAAAACGTTTAACCGTTGCTTCATCTTCATCTGTCATTGCAACGATGATATCACCATTTTCTGCAATTGTTTGGCTTCGAACAATTACTTTATCTCCATCTAAGATACCTGCTTCAATCATACTGTCGCCCACAACATTTAAAATGAATATATCGCTATTATGTGTTGATGTTAGGTGTTCTGGTAATGGAAAATATTCTTCTACATTTTCAACTGCGGTAATTGGAACACCAGCAGTAACTTTACCAATAACAGGAACATGAATTGTCTCTTCCATATTAATATTGTCATTTGTTTGATCACTTACAATTTCAATTGCACGAGGTTTCGTTGGATCTCGTCTAATATATCCTTTTTCCTCAAGACGTGAAAGATGGCCATGAACTGTTGAACTTGAAGCTAAACCAACCGCTTCGCCAATTTCACGAACACTAGGTGGATAACCTTTCGACTGAACAACTTGTTTAATATAATTATATATTTCGCTTTGTCGTTTTGTTAATTCTCTCATATATAGGCACTCCCTAATTTAATTTAAATTTATTATAGCATTAATTCAAAACTAAAACAAACATTTGTTCGTTAAAATGTTGACATAGAACATAAGTTCTGATAAATTACTTATACAAACAAATGTTCTAGGAGTGAAATCGATGTTTTTCAATAAATATAAAAACTTATCCACATATATAATCATATTTTTAGTTTCAAGCACAGCTTTTTCTATATTCTTATTAAGTGCGAACATCAGTGCTCACACGGAACAAACGTACGAGATGACTGATCACCAAATTAAGACAAAAGCGATTGACAAAACATACGAACATAGTATCCCTACAAACGAAGACGAACAAAAAGACCGAAAAGTGTTCGCGTTTATAAATTAATTCGATAAATTTTTCTATGCTATTTTGCTTATTTCTGCAAAGTAGCGTTTTTTATTACTTTTTAGATGATCTTAAATTTGTTATATTTTGTTAAAGTATTATAATGGTTGGATAAATACAGTGAAAGTAGGTTTTTTAATGAGTAATTCAGATTTGAATATCGAAAGAATAAATGAATTAGCTAGAAAGAAAAAAGCAGAAGGTTTAACACAAGAAGAGGCGAAAGAGCAAACAGCTTTAAGAAAAGCTTATCTTGAAAGTTTTAGAAAAGGATTTAAACAACAAATAGAAAATACAAAAGTGATTGATCCGGAGGGTAATGATGTTACACCGGAAAAAATCAAAGAGATACAGGAAAAAAGAGACAATCAAAATTAGTTCATAACTATATATAGAATTTTCTGACATTAAAATTTGATTTAAGTATTTTACTTATCTTTTTATTTTAAAATAAGTTATAATGTATTTGATAAAATTGAAGAAGGGAAGATATACAAGATGTTTAATGAAAAAGATCAATTAGCTGTTGATACGTTACGTGCTTTAAGTATCGACACAATCGAAAAAGCAAATTCTGGTCATCCAGGACTACCAATGGGAGCTGCCCCAATGGCTTATACTTTGTGGACGCGTCACTTAAATTTCAACCCACAATCAAAAGATTACTTTAACAGAGACCGTTTCGTACTATCAGCTGGGCATGGTTCAGCATTATTGTATAGTTTGTTACACGTTTCAGGAAGTTTAGAATTAGAAGAATTAAAACAATTTAGACAATGGGGTTCTAAGACACCAGGTCATCCTGAATACAGACATACTGATGGTGTAGAAGTTACAACTGGTCCACTTGGACAAGGATTTGCTATGTCAGTTGGTTTGGCATTAGCCGAAGATCATTTAGCTGGTAAATTCAACAAAGATGGATACAATGTTGTAGATCACTACACATATGTATTAGCTTCTGATGGTGATTTAATGGAAGGTATCTCACATGAAGCTGCTTCATTTGCTGGTCATAATAAACTAAGTAAATTAGTCGTACTATATGATTCAAATGATATTTCACTTGATGGTGAATTGAATAAAGCATTTTCAGAAAATACTAAAGAACGTTTTGAAGCATATGGTTGGAACTATCTATTAGTTAAAGATGGCAATGATTTAGAAGAGATTGATCAAGCTATTACTAAAGCTAAATCTCAAGAAGGTCCGACTATTATTGAAGTTAAAACAACAATTGGCTTTGGTTCTCCAAATAAAGCAGGTACTAATGGTGTTCATGGTGCGCCTTTAGGTGAAGACGAAAGAAAATTAACTTTTGAAAATTATGGTTTAGATCCTGAAAAACGTTTCAATGTTTCTGAGGAAGTTTATGAAATTTTCCAAAGTACAATGTTACAACGCGCTAATGAAGATGAGTCTAAATGGAATGCATTATTAGAAAAATATGCTGAAGCTTATCCTGAATTAGCAGAAGAATTTAAATTAGCAGTTAGTGGAAAACTACCTAATAATTATAAAGATGAATTACCTCGCTTTGAATTAGGACATAGCGGTGCATCTCGTGCTGACTCTGGAGCAATCATTCAAGCTATTAGTAAAACTGTCCCTTCATTCTTTGGAGGATCAGCAGACCTTGCTGGTTCTAATAAATCAAATGTAAATAATGCAATTGACTATAGTTCTGAAACACCGGAAGGTAAAAATGTATGGTTTGGTGTACGTGAATTTGCAATGGGAGCTGCTGTTAATGGTATGGCTGCTCATGGAGGTTTACATCCATATGGAGCAACTTTCTTCGTATTTAGTGATTATTTAAAACCGGCATTGCGTTTATCATCAATTATGGGATTAAATGCAACATTTATCTTTACACACGACTCAATTGCAGTTGGTGAAGATGGACCTACACATGAACCTATTGAACAATTAGCTGGGTTAAGAGCTATTCCTAATATGAATGTTATCCGTCCTGCAGATGGAAATGAAACTAGAGTAGCTTGGGAAGTTGCTTTAGAATCAGAATCAACTCCAACTTCATTAGTATTAACACGCCAAAATTTACCAGTGTTAGATGTACCTGAAAATGTAGTTGAAGAAGGTGTGCGTAAAGGTGCATATACAGTTTATGGCACTGAAGAAACGCCAGAATTCTTATTATTAGCATCTGGTTCGGAAGTTAGCTTAGCAATTGAAGCTGCAAAAGATCTTGAAAAACAAGGTAAATCTGTACGCGTAGTTTCTATGCCTAACTGGAATGCATTTGAACAACAATCTGATGAATATAAAGAATCAGTTATTCCATCAAGTGTAACTAAACGTGTTGCTATAGAAATGGCTTCACCACTTGGATGGCATATATATGTAGGTACTGCTGGTAAAGTTATCGCTATTGATGGCTTTGGTGCAAGTGCGCCTGGCGATTTAGTCGTTGAAAAATATGGATTTACTAAAGAAAATATTTTAAATCAAGTAATGAGCTTATAAGAAGCTATTATACAATTTAAGTATTTAGAAGTCTAAGATACCTAATCTTAGGCTTCTTTAATATTAGTGTTTTCATTACATTGAAGACAATTTTAAGGGATAAAAATACTTGAACTTTCTATCAACATTCTTGTTTGACTATGAGATTTTAATTTAATCATAAAAATCACTATTATATCTAAGTGATTTTTGATATTATTTTTAGTATCGATATTAAAATACTTGAATAAACTAGTTCTTGAAATAATGTGTTGAATTTAGTAAAATTCAGTAGGATAAAGAAAGCGGGTGAAACAATGGCAACTTGGTTAGCAATTATTTTAATAATAGGAGCTTTAATTTTAGGTTTAATTGGTGGTTTCTTATTAGCAAGAAAATATATGATGGATTACTTAAAGAAAAACCCACCAATCAACGAAGAAATGCTTCGTATGATGATGATGCAAATGGGTCAAAAACCTTCTCAAAAGAAAATTAATCAAATGATGACGATGATGAATAAAAATATGGATCAAAATATGAAGAGTGCGAAAAAGTAAATTCGCGATTTTTAGAGGCTATTACTCAAATTTGAGTATGGCCTCTTTTTGATTACAAATTAGCAATTAAAAATACATTGAATAATATTGAAGTTAACAAAATGACGAAAAGAATGATAAATGCTATAATTCAGTTTATATGATTATCAGAGAGTTTATTTTATAAGAAGGTGTATGCGTGCTCTACTTAATATTTTCAATAGTTGTAGCTTTATTTATGGGAACTATGGTTATAGTTATCCGTATGAAAGCTCAAAATTATCCGGTAAATGAGAAAAAAATAATTTTGCCACCGTTCTTTATGTCAACGGGTGCCTTAATGTATGTTGTACCTTATTTTAGACTTACTGGGTCTGAAATGTTAGAAGCTTTTATAATTGGCTTGTTGTTTTCTACAGTTTTGATATGGACATCCCGATTTGAAGTTAAAGGTACAGAGATTTATATGAAACGTTCAAAAGCATTTCCGGTCATTTTAATTTCATTACTTATTATTCGTACTGTGATGAAGATATTTATTAGTAATGAAATTGATCCGGGAGAGTTGGGCGGCATGTTCTTTTTATTAGCATTTTGTATGATTGTACCTTGGAGATTAGCAATGCTATATAAATATAAAAAATTAAAGAAAACATTAATCAATTAATTACTTTTAAAACCACTTGTTTTTGGCTACTAAATTAGTCAATAAGTGGTTTTAATTTTACTTGAAACAGAATGAAGAATATATTAAAATAAAAAGCGAACAAATGTTCTATGCGGAGGCAATAATGAAAATTATACATACAGCAGATTGGCATTTAGGAAAAATATTAAACGGCAAACAATTGTTAGAGGACCAAGCATATATTTTGGATAAGTTCGTTGAACAAATGATCATAGAAAAACCAGATGTCATTGTTATAGCTGGAGATTTATATGACACGACTTATCCGAGTAAAGATGCAATTATGTTATTAGAACGAACAATAGGTAAACTTAATTTAGAGTTAAATATTCCAATTATTATAATCAGTGGGAATCATGATGGTAAAGAAAGATTGAATTACGGCGCAAGTTGGTTTGAACATAGTCAACTATACATAAGAACAGATTTTACAACGATTAAGTCACCGATAACTATTAATGAAGTAAATTTCTATACATTGCCATATGCTACTGTTAGCGAAATGAAGCATTATTTTGAAGATGAAAGCATTGAAAATCATCAACAAGGTATTTCTAGATGCATTGATGAAATTCAACATTTACTTGATCCGAAAGCAATTAATATACTAATTGGTCATTTGACTGTACAAGGTGGTAAAACATCTGATTCAGAGAGACCGCTCACAATCGGTACGGTAGAGTCCGTTCAAAAAAATGTATTTAATGTATTTGATCATATAATGCTTGGGCATTTACACCACCCATTTAGTATTAATGATAAAAAGATTAAATATAGTGGTTCATTATTACAGTATTCGTTTTCTGAAGTAGGTCAATCTAAAGGGTATAGACGCATTATAATCGATGGTGATGATATCAGTGATAAATTTATACCAATAGAACCTCTTAGACAATTAGAAATTATTACAGGTGAATACAGTGAAGTTATAAATGAAAAGATTGCTGTAAATAATAAAGAGAATTATTTTCATTTTAAACTTACAAATATGTCTCATATAACAGATCCTATGATGCATTTAAAGCAGGTTTATCCCAATACTTTAGCGCTGACAAATGAAACTTTTAATTATAATGAAGAGAAAAATGTTATTGATATTAGCAGAAAAGATGATATGACTATAATTGAACAATTTTATAATTATATTACAGATACAGGTTTGTCAGAAGTTCAATCAAAAAAGATTAAAAATATTTTAGAAGATAAATTGAGCAAGGAGGATTAATGAATGAAGCCATTACATTTAACTTTAAAAAACTTCGGGCCATTTTTAAAAGAAGAAATTGATTTTTCTAAAATTGATAATAATGAATTGTTTTTGATAAGTGGTAAGACAGGGTCTGGTAAGACAATGATATTCGATGCAATGACTTATGCACTTTTTGGGCAAGCATCAACTAAACAAAGAGAAGAAAATGATTTGAGAAGTCATTTTGCCGATGGAAAAGAACCTATGTCTGTAACATTTCAATTTGAACTAAATCATCTTGTTTATAAATTACATAGACAAGGCCCATATATAAAAGAAGGGAATACTACTAAAACTAATGCTAAATTTGATGTATTTGAATTGGTAGATGATAAATTTGAAATTAGAGAAAGTAAGGTGCAAGCAGGTAATCAATTTATTATTGATTTAGTAGGGGTTAATGCAGAGCAATTTCGTCAACTATTTATCTTACCTCAAGGCGAATTTAAAAAGTTTTTAATATCAAAAAGTAGTGATAAGCAAGGGATATTACGTACACTGTTTGACAGTAATAAATTTGAAGAAGTAAGAGAAATATTAAAAGAAGAAGTGAAAAAAGAAAAAGCGCAGATTGAAAATAGGTATCAGCAAATTGATTTATTATGGCAAGAAATTGAAACATTTAATAATGAAGAGATTAAAAGTCTAATGAATATATCAAGTCAACAAACTGACAAGGTACTAGAAAATATCCCCTTATTAGAAACGAACTTTAACCAACAGTTAAAAAATGTGTACGAGGAAAAAGAAGTAGCTACTAAAAAGTTTGAAAATATAGAAAAGAAAAACCAGGAAAATAAGCTGTTACAAGAGAATATTAGACAATTAGACTCGTATAAAAATAGTTTTGTTCAATTAAAGGAAAATCAACCTGAAATTGATCGAATAGAAGAAAAACTTAAGTTACTTCAAGAGATTACAAGTCTATTGAATTTTATTGATGCTAAAAAGCACATTGAAGCTAAAATGATAAAAGTAAACGATGCGATCAAGGAAACTAAAAATAAAATTTCAGAAGTTGATATTAATAGACAAAGTATTGATAAAGAGTATGAGGTATTAAAAGAGAAAGAGCATACTATTGATAAGAAAATTGCATTTATTGATAAAACTAAGCCTATAAAAAATAATATTACTAAGTATCGAGAAAGTTTTAACAAAGTTGATGGATTAACAATAGAGAATAAACAATTAAAAAAAGAATTAAGTAATTTAAACAAATCATTAGAAGAAATTGAAATTGCTATTAGTAAAAATGATAGTAATTACGAGCATATTGTAGTTCTAAATCATGAAATGAATCAGATTAATGACGACATAAACACAATAAAGGAAAATGAAAATGCTAAGTCAGAGTTAATTAGATTAATGGGTAGCAAACAAGAACTGGAAAAGAGCATTAATAATGAAAAAACAGTTCTAAGTGATTTAGAAATGAAACTTGAGCATTTTGATAAGTCTAAATTAGATTTAAATGATAAAGCAAGCTTTATTCGTGAAATTAAGTCTGCGGTAAAAATTGGAGACCAATGCCCTATATGCGGTAATGAAATTCATGATTTAGGAGAACACATAGATTTTGAAAGTATAGCTAAACGTAAGGCTGATATAAAAGAAATAGAAACAAAAATAACATCTATTAAATCAAGTATTGCTGTAAAACATTCTGATATGAATCATATTAATGAAAAGATATCAAATATTAATGTAAACGAACATCTTGATATTTCTGTAGAAGTATTAAATGAACGATTAACAGAAAAAGAAGTGGAATTAAATAAACAAATTGCTACTAATAAACATGTAGAAGAATTGAAATCTGATAAAGAAAAGTTAACAGCTAAACTTCATCAAAGTCAATTATTATTTAATAGAAATGAATCAGAACTTAAATTGAGTCAACAGCTTATAATTGAATTTGAAACACTCTCAGAGTATCGTGATATTTCTGGCTTTGAAGCGGACTATAATAAGAGTGTACAAGAAGTAAATAATCATCAGGAACTGTCAAAACAAATTGAAAATAAGTTAACACAGCTGACACAACAGCGTTTAATTGAAGAAAATAATTTAAATCATTATAAGCAACAATCTACAACATATAATAATGAATTGAAAGAAAATGAACAGGCTATTGAAAATGAAATGACAAAGTTGAATTTATCACAAGACAGTGATGTTGAAGAAATCATGACGTGGAGAGATGACAAAGTAAGGTTAAAGAAAGTAGTAGATGAATATAAAAAACAATACAACGAATTGGAATTAGAGATAAATAGATTAGAGTCATTAGTTAAAGGTAAAGTAGTCATAAATCCAGTTGAATTAGAAAAAGACTATCAACAAAGTAAAGAAAATTTGAATGCATTGATAGATAAATATTCAGCAGTTCATTACCAATGTGAAAGTAATGTGAAAAAACTAAAATCAATTGAATCGCACATTAATTATTTAAATCAAGAATTGAAGGATCAGCAACAAATTTTTCAACTATCTGAGATTGTTAGCGGTAAAAATAATAAAAACCTCACATTAGAAAATTTTGTCTTAATATATTATTTAGATAAAATTATTGCGCAGGCCAATTTAAGATTAGCGACAATGACAGACAATCGGTATCAGTTGATAAGACGTGAAGCGGTTTCGCAAGGGCTTAGTGGCTTAGAGATTGATGTGTTTGATTTACATTCAAATAAAGCTAGACACATTAGTTCTTTATCAGGTGGGGAAACATTCCAATCTTCATTAGCATTGGCACTTGGGATGAGCGAAATCGTACAGCAACAGTCAGGTGGCATTTCGTTAGAATCTATTTTTATTGATGAAGGTTTTGGTACATTAGATCAGGAAACATTAGAAACTGCATTAGATACACTGTTGAATCTTAAATCAACTGGTAGAATGGTTGGTATCATTTCACATGTAACTGAATTGAAAAATAGAATACCCTTAGTTTTAGAAGTTAAATCAAATCAATATCAGAGTTCAACAATTTTTAGAAGAAATTAAAACATAAAAAATAGAGATGTTTCAATGGATTAAAAAAATCATTGAACATCCCTATTTTTTAAAATTATTTTTTTTCGCGTAATAAATCTCTGATTTCAGTTAATAATACTACATTTTCTTCTACAACAGCTTCTTCTTCAGCTTCTTCTTTCTTCATTAAAGTATTAGCGATTTTAACGAAGATGAATAAAGCGAATGCGATAATAATAAAGTCAATTATTGACTGAATAAATAAACCGTATTTAATTCCCCAGAATGACCATTCTTTAGCAAAATCAACTGAACCGAAAATTTTACCAATCAATGGCATAATTATATTTTCAACTAATGAAGTTACAATCTTGTTGAAAGCAGCGCCCATTACAACGGCGATAGCTAGGTCTAAGACATTACCTTTTAAGGCAAACTCTTTAAACTCTTTTAACATTACACTCAACCTCTCTTTTTTAAATGTAACCTCAATTATACAACAAATAAAATATTTAGAAAATAGTTTATTTAAGGAAATTTGATTATCGTAAAGACCTTTGTTATCCTATAAAGGTGCGTGAGTAAAAAATAAAATGTTTTGATAAATTTTTTATTTTACTACATAAAACTAAATATAGAATTGAAGGGAGTAATTAATTATGAATTCTTCTTCACCAGAGAATCCAAATGGCAAGAAGTATTCACCGGTGTTCATCTATAGTGCGATTGTTGTTGCTATAGTCGTATTACTTGGTGCATTTTTACCTGAACAATTCAACTATGTGACCAATAATATTAAAATATGGATTACAGAAAAATTAGGTTGGTATTATTTAATTCTTACAACGATTATTGTCTTCTTCTGTATTTTCCTTATTTTTAGTCCGATTGGTAAACTGAAATTAGGTAAGCCAAATGACAAACCAGAATTTAATACAATTTCTTGGTTTGCAATGCTATTTAGTGCTGGCATGGGTATTGGATTAGTATTCTACGGGGCTGCTGAACCGATGGCACATTTTGCTGCGCCGCCAACAGCTGATCCAAAGACTACGGAAGCTTATACTGAAGCACTTCGATCAACATTTTTCCATTGGGGATTCCACGCTTGGGCTGTCTATGGTGTTGTTGCATTAGCGTTAGCCTATGCACAATTTCGTAAAGGTGAGCCTGGCTTGTTATCAAGAACATTGCGTCCAATTTTAGGTGATAAAGTTGAAGGGCCAATTGGAATTTTAATTGATGTATTATCTGTTTTTGCCACTATCGTTGGGGTAGCTGTTTCTCTAGGTATGGGTGCACTACAAATTAATGGTGGTTTACATTATTTATTCAACGTTCCAAATAACACATTTGTACAAGCGATTATTATTATTGTAGTTACAATTTTATTTATCGCAAGTGCATGGTCAGGTCTAAGTAAAGGAATTCAATATTTAAGTAACTTAAATATTGGGCTAGGTACTATTTTGATGATAGCTGCATTAATAGTTGGACCGACTGTACTTATACTCAACATGTTAACTAGTTCAACAGGTAGTTTATTGAATACATTTTTATTTAATAGTTTTGATACTGCAGCTTTAAATCCTCAAAAACGTGAGTGGATGTCTTCATGGACACTTTACTATTGGGGTTGGTGGTTAAGCTGGAGCCCATTTGTTGGTGTGTTTATTGCTCGTGTTTCAAAAGGGCGTTCAATTAGAGAGTTCATTTCTGGCGTTTTATTAGTACCTGCCATCGTAAGTTTTATATGGTTTAGTGTTTTTGGTGTGCTAGGCATCGAAACTGGTAAAAAACATAAAGAAATATTCGATATGACACCTGAGACACAACTATTTGGCGTATTTAATCATGTTCCATTTGGTATTGTATTATCACTTATTGCTTTATTATTGATTGCTTCATTCTTTATTACGTCTGCAGATTCAGCTACATTCGTATTAGGAATGCAAACGACATTTGGGTCATTAAATCCTTCAAGTATGGTTAAAGTTGTATGGGGAATTTCACAAGCTTTAATTGCATTTGTACTTTTATTAGCTGGTGGCGGTAATGGTGCAGAAGCTTTAAATGCAATTCAAAGTGCTGCGATTATAAGTGCGTTCCCATTCTCCTTTGTAGTCATATTAATGATGATTAGCTTCTATAAAGACGCTAACCAAGAACGTAAATTCTTAGGTTTAACATTGACACCAAATAAACATCGATTACAAGAATATATTAAGAGTCAACAAGAAGATTATGAGTCAGATATTCTTGAAAAGCGCCAATCTCGTAGGAATTTAGAGAAAAAAGATAACTAAATTTTCTGCACGACGATTAGACTGGGTGTTTTCTATAATGGAAAGTAATCTAACTAGTAATTTTATTGTTAATGAGTTAAATTAATCAAAGACACTTAATTAAATCCGAAGTTTCGTAATATACAAAAACGAAGCTTCGGATTTTTTGTTTTTATTTTTTTAAAAGGTACTGCATATCATGAATGCTATTTAGAATTTGTTTTTTAAATAAAATTTAGCTGATTTTAAATCATAAAACAAACTATGTGAATTTTAATTTTTGTACAAAAATATTTTGATTAAATGATGAACATAATATTTAATATTTGGGTTAAGTTCCGAAAAAACAAAAATAGTAGAAAGTGTATTCTTGCTATTCCAATTAGAAAAACAATTGCGAGATTGATAATTATTCTCAATTAATAAAAAATACTTATTACACTATGTACATATGATAAGTTTTTCTTATGGATACTGATTAAAAAGTCGAAATGTAATTTAAGCGTTTTCTAAGCGTCATGAGTTGTTTATCAATTAATATAATAATACAATTTAATTAAGGCATATAAATATAAAAATGTATCAAGGGGGATCATTAAATGGCTGCAAATTTTAAAGAGCAATCAAAAAAACATTTTGACTTAAATGGCCAAAGTTATACTTACTATGATTTAAAAGCGGTAGAAGATCGAGGAATTACTAAAGTTTCAAACCTACCTTATTCTATTCGAGTATTACTAGAATCATTACTTCGCCAGGAAGATGATTTTGTAATTACAGACGAGCATATTAAAGCTTTGAGTCAATTTGGAGAAGATGGAAATGAAGGAGAAGTACCATTTAAACCTTCTCGTGTTATTTTACAAGATTTCACTGGTGTACCTGCCGTAGTTGATTTAGCTTCTTTACGAAAAGCTATGGACGATGTTGGGGGAGATATTTCAAAAATCAATCCGGAAGTGCCAGTTGATTTAGTTATTGACCACTCAGTTCAAGTGGATAGTTATGCAAATCCTGAAGCACTTGAACGCAATATGAAATTAGAATTTGAACGTAACTATGAACGTTATCAATTTTTGAATTGGGCTACTAAAGCATTCGATAATTATAATGCAGTGCCACCTGCAACAGGTATTGTGCACCAAGTTAACTTAGAATATTTAGCAAGTGTTGTACATGTTCGTGACGTAGATGGCGAAAAAACTGCTTTCCCTGATACATTAGTTGGTACCGATTCTCATACAACAATGATTAACGGAATTGGTGTTCTTGGCTGGGGTGTTGGTGGTATCGAAGCAGAAGCAGGAATGTTAGGTCAACCATCTTACTTCCCAATTCCAGAAGTTATTGGAGTGCGCTTGGTGAATTCATTGCCTCAAGGTGCAACAGCAACTGATTTAGCGCTAAGAGTTACACAAGAATTACGTAAAAAAGGTGTTGTAGGCAAGTTTGTAGAATTCTTTGGCCCAGGTGTACAACATTTACCATTAGCTGACCGTGCAACGATTGCTAACATGGCGCCAGAATATGGTGCGACTTGTGGATTCTTCCCAGTTGATGATGAATCTCTTAAATATATGAAGTTAACTGGTCGTTCAGATGAACATATCGCACTTGTAAAAGAATATTTACAACAAAACCATATGTTCTTTGATGTTGAAAAAGAAGATCCTAATTATACAGATGTTATTGAGTTAGACTTAGCAACAGTTGAAGCTTCATTATCAGGACCAAAACGTCCACAAGATTTAATTTTCTTAAGTGATATGAAAACAGCTTTTGAAGATTCAGTTACAGCACCAGCAGGAAACCAAGGTCATGGATTAGATAAAAGTGAATTTGATAAAAAAGCTGAAATTGAATTCAAAGATGGCTCAAAAGCTTCTATGAAAACTGGTGATATTGCGATTGCAGCAATTACTTCATGTACGAACACTTCTAACCCATACGTAATGCTTGGCGCAGGCTTGGTAGCTAAAAAAGCAGTAGAAAAAGGTTTGAAAGTACCTGAATATGTTAAAACATCTCTAGCACCAGGTTCAAAAGTTGTAACTGGTTATTTGAGAGACTCAGGATTACAAACATATTTAGATGATTTAGGTTTTAATTTAGTAGGATATGGATGTACTACATGTATCGGTAACTCAGGTCCATTATTACCAGAAATTGAAAAAGCAATTGCTGATGAGGACTTATTAGTTACTTCTGTATTATCAGGTAACCGTAATTTCGAAGGACGTATCCATCCACTTGTTAAAGCTAACTATTTAGCATCACCTCAGTTAGTTGTTGCATATGCATTAGCAGGAACAGTTGATATCGATTTACAAAATGAGCCAATTGGAAAAGGTAAAGATGGAGAAGATGTATATTTACAAGACATTTGGCCAACAATTAAAGAAGTTTCAGATACAGTTGATAGCGTAGTTACACCAGAATTATTTATTGAAGAATATAAAAATGTTTATAACAATAACGAATTATGGAATGAAATTGATGTAACTGATCAACCTTTATATGATTTTGATCCAAATTCTACGTATATTCAAAATCCTTCTTTCTTCCAAGGTTTATCTAAAGAACCTGGTAAAATTGTACCGTTAAGCGGTTTACGAGTTATGGGGAAATTCGGTGACTCAGTTACAACAGACCATATTTCTCCAGCAGGTGCAATCGGTAAAGATACACCAGCAGGTAAATATTTACTAGAACATGATGTTCCTATTCGTGAGTTTAACTCTTACGGTTCACGACGTGGTAACCACGAAGTAATGGTTCGAGGTACATTTGCAAATATTCGTATCAAAAACCAACTAGCACCAGGAACAGAGGGTGGATTCACTACTTATTGGCCAACAAATGAAGTGATGCCAATTTTTGATGCTGCTATGAAATATAAAGAAGACGGCACAGGATTAGTAGTGTTAGCTGGTAATGACTACGGTATGGGTTCATCACGTGACTGGGCAGCAAAAGGAACAAACTTATTAGGTGTCAAAACAGTTATCGCGCAAAGTTACGAACGTATTCATCGTTCAAATCTAGTTATGATGGGTGTGTTACCTTTAGAGTTTAGAAAAGGTGAATCAGCTGTTGCGCTTGGTTTAGACGGTACCGAAGAAATTTCAGTAAATATTGATGAAAATGTACAGCCTCATGATTTTGTTAAAGTAACTGCTAAAAAACAAGATGGCGAGTTAGTAGAATTTGATGCAATGGTACGTTTCGACTCATTAGTGGAAATGGACTACTATCGTCACGGTGGTATTTTACAAATGGTTTTAAGAAATAAATTAGCTCAATAATAAGTGTAACAATTCAAACTTTGAAATATGGCTACATTATAGCTTGAGTATTGAAGATATATTTGAATTTGAAACATAATCGGTCGGTTCAAAACATTCGTGTTGTTGGCCGACCTCTTTTTTATATTTATGTTAAAATTATAAGTAAAGTTTATCTGAAAGAAGGCTTAAAATGATATATAGTATAACAGAAATAGAAGCACGTTACGCTGAAACTGATAAAATGGGTGTTATTTATCATGGCAATTATGCAACTTGGTTTGAAGTAGCAAGATTGGACTATATAACAAAGTTAGGTTTTAGTTATGCTGATATGGAAAAGCAAGGAATCATTTCACCTGTAACTGAACTTAATGTTAATTTTAAAAAGTCTATTTTTTATCCGGAAAAAGTTAAAATTAAAACTTGGGTAGAGCATTATTCTCGATTACGTTCAGTTTATAAGTATGAAATTTTTAATGAACAAGGTGAGCTTGCTACAACTGGCTCTACAGAATTGATATGTATTAAAGAAGATACATTTAAGCCAATACGATTAGATCGCTATTTCCCTGATTGGCATGAAGCATATCACAAAGTTTCAGAATTGAATAAAGCTGGAACGACATTTGAAGTGGTTGACGGGATTGAATAACTATAAATTTTGATACTATTTTAGCTAGCTTATTAACTTATAAACTTGAACTTTATATTCATAACAGGAAAAAACTTTCGGTTGAATGAAGTTTATTTGGGGCTTGGTTATTATATGTAAAATAGAAATGTTAAAGTTTTAAAATAGCATATTGCAAATTTTTATGATTAATCATGAAACAAATTAAACACGAGCTTGATTGCACATCATCATTAGCGCAATCAAGCTCGTGTTTTCTATATTTATTTTGCGGTATAAGATATTTCATCTTCATGATCGACTACATTTACAATGATATGATCATCTTCGAAGTACCACAAATCTTTTTCTGCAACAACAATATTTAATCCATCATAATGTTGCTCATAGCCAACATCAACATTTTCTTTAGGTTCAACTGTAAAAGCAGGACTAAACCCTTGCTTGAGTTGGAATTCGCCACCATATCTTACGAAAAACACAAGTACTTTATTATTTTCAGGTAACTCAAGTTCATTTTTAAACCAAGATACAGCTGCATCAGTAAGTTCTATTTGCATAACAACGACCTCCAATATTATTACGAAATGGGCGTGAGACAGAAATCATAAATAAATACTAATTTCTATAAAAGTATTTATTTATGATTGGTTCCCAAACTTGCATTGCTTGTAGAATTTCTTTTCGAAATTCTCTGTGTTGGGGCCCACCCCAACTTGCATTGTCTGTAGAAATTGGGATTCAATTTCTCTGTGTTGGGGCCCCACCCCAACTTGCACATTATTGTAAGCTGACTTTCTGTCAGCTTTTGTGTTGGGGCCCCGGTACTGAATTGAAAAAGCTTGTTGTATGTGCATTTTCATTCTGCTAACTATTGCCAATATAGCATTTTAGGGGCTAGGACATTGATTTATGTCTCGATCTCAAATGTTCTTATAAAAAACTAAGTATAATTGAATTTTAAGTTAAAATAATTGTTTTTGCAAAAATAAAATAATCCATCAGCTGCAAAATTTTATGCAATGATGGACTACTGTCAAAAAATTGTTACATCCATTTAATTTTAGGTTCTTCGCCTCTGAAAATTCTTGCAATATTAGAACGATGTCTAATGATTAAGATTATTGAAACTAAGAAACTAACGACTAGTAAAATATAGTCTTGAATAATGAGTGAACCGATGACACAGCAAATTGCTGCCACAATACTTGCTAATGAAACGTATTTAAAAATCTTCAGAACTACAAAGAAGATGATTGCAAGTATTAACAAAAGTATTGGGTTAACACCTAATACGACACCGGCACTTGTTGCAACTGCTTTGCCACCTTGGAATTTTAAATAAATTGGGTAAACGTGCCCAAGAATGGCGAATAAGCCAACGATTAAGCCGTTTGTGAAAAAAGTACTAATAGGGCCATCAGCATGAACTGGTAACCAAAGAGGGAAGAATACTGTAATAAACCCTTTAAATATATCTAAAAATGTTACCAAGAATCCTGCAGGACGACCTAAAACTCTAAAGCTATTAGTAGCGCCAGTATTACCACTACCAAATTGTCTTATATCTTTTTTGAAAAATACTTTTCCAATTACAAACCCACTTGGGAATGCGCCGATAAGATAACTTAGTAGTAACATGACGATTATCATCATAAATATTACACATCCTTTAATATCTTAGGACTATTTTATCATATTCATTTAAATTACGGCTAAAAATTTTAAAAACTGAAATTAATATCGGTAATTAAGCTAAGAAAGTTAATTGATACTTGCATTTTGCGCTGATTTATATAAGAATAACTATTGTATAGTTTTAAAAACGAACGTACGTTTGCAGGAGGCGAAATCATTGGCAATGAATAAACAAAATAATTATTCAGATGATTCAATACAGGTTTTAGAGGGGTTAGAAGCAGTTCGTAAAAGACCTGGTATGTATATTGGATCTACTGATAAAAGGGGATTACATCATCTAGTATATGAAATTGTCGATAACTCCGTCGATGAAGTTTTGAATGGTTACGGTAATGAAATTGATGTAACAATAAATCAAGATGGTAGTATTTCTATAGAAGATAATGGACGTGGTATGCCAACCGGTATTCATAAATCAGGTAAGCCAACTGTCGAAGTTATTTTCACTGTTTTACATGCAGGTGGAAAATTTGGGCAAGGTGGCTATAAAACATCTGGTGGACTACATGGTGTAGGTGCTTCAGTTGTAAATGCTTTAAGTGAGTGGGTTGAAGTTGAAATTCATAGAGATGGAAATATATATCATCAAAGTTTTAAAAATGGTGGGACACCAACGTCTGGGTTAGTTAAAAAAGGTAAGACTAAAAAAACTGGCACAAAAGTAACATTTAAACCAGATGGTACTATTTTCAAAGCATCTACATCATTTAACTTTGATGTATTAAGTGAGAGACTTCAAGAATCAGCTTTTTTACTTAAAAATTTAAAAATATCACTTAAAGACTTGCGTAGTGGTAAAGAACGTGAAGAATACTATCACTATGAGGAAGGTATTAAAGAATTTGTTAGTTATGTAAATGAAGGTAAAGAAGTACTTCATGATGTCGCTACATTTTCAGGAGAAGCAAACGGTATAGAAGTTGATGTAGCTTTCCAATATAACGATCAATACTCTGAAAGTATTTTAAGTTTTGTAAATAATGTGCGTACTAAAGATGGTGGTACACATGAAGTCGGATTTAAAACGGCAATGACGCGTGTGTTTAACGACTATGCACGTCGTATAAATGAATTGAAAACTAAAGATAAAAACTTAGATGGTAATGATATTCGTGAAGGTTTGACTGCAGTTGTATCTGTTCGTATTCCTGAAGAGTTATTGCAATTTGAAGGGCAAACAAAATCTAAATTAGGTACATCAGAAGCAAGAAGTGCTGTTGATTCAGTAGTTGCAGAAAAACTACCATTTTATCTAGAAGAAAAAGGACAACTTTCTAAATCCCTTGTTAAAAAAGCAATTAAAGCACAACAAGCTAGAGAAGCAGCGCGTAAAGCACGTGAAGATGCACGTTCAGGTAAGAAAAATAAACGTAAAGATACATTGTTGTCAGGCAAATTAACGCCAGCACAGAGTAAAAATACTGAAAAAAATGAACTATATTTAGTCGAGGGTGATTCTGCTGGTGGTTCTGCAAAATTAGGGCGAGATCGTAAATTCCAAGCAATTCTACCTTTGCGTGGTAAAATTATAAATACTGAAAAAGCACGACTTGAAGACATTTTCAAAAATGAAGAAATCAACACCATTATTCACACAATTGGAGCAGGTGTTGGTACAGATTTTAAAATTGAAGATAGTAACTATAACCGTGTTATTATCATGACTGATGCAGATACTGATGGCGCTCATATCCAAGTACTGTTATTAACGTTCTTCTTCAAATATATGAAGCCACTTGTTCAAGCAGGACGTGTATTTATAGCATTACCACCACTTTATAAATTGGAAAAAGGTAAAGGTAAGGCAAAACGAATTGAATATGCATGGACTGATGAAGAACTAAATAAATTACAAAAAGAACTTGGCAAAGGTTTTACATTACAACGTTATAAAGGTTTAGGTGAGATGAACCCTGAACAGTTATGGGAAACAACAATGAATCCTGAAACACGTACTTTAATACGTGTTCAAGTTGAAGATGAAGTACGTTCATCTAAACGAGTAACAACGTTGATGGGTGACAAAGTTCAACCTAGACGTGAGTGGATTGAAAAGCATGTTGAATTTGGTATGCAAGAAGACCAAAGTATTTTAGATAATTCTGAAGTACAAGTTCTTGAAAACGATCAATTTGATGAGGAGGAAATCTAGTGAGTGAAGTAATTCAAGATTTATCACTTGAAGATGTTTTAGGTGATCGCTTTGGAAGATATAGTAAATATATTATTCAAGAGCGTGCATTGCCTGATGTCCGCGATGGCTTAAAACCAGTACAACGTCGTATTTTATATGCAATGTATTCAAGTGGTAATACACACGATAAAAATTTCCGTAAAAGTGCCAAAACAGTCGGTGATGTTATTGGTCAGTATCATCCACATGGAGACTCCTCAGTGTATGAAGCAATGGTTCGTTTAAGTCAAGACTGGAAATTACGTCACGTCTTAATAGAGATGCATGGTAACAATGGTAGTATCGATAATGATCCACCTGCAGCAATGCGTTATACAGAGGCTAAGTTGAGTCAGTTAGCAGAAGAATTATTGCGTGATATCAATAAGGAAACAGTTTCGTTTATTCCTAACTATGATGATACGACACTTGAACCAATGGTCTTACCGTCAAGATTTCCTAATTTATTAGTGAATGGTTCTACAGGTATTTCAGCTGGTTACGCTACTGATATTCCACCACATAATTTAGCTGAAGTAATTCAAGCGACTTTAAAATATATTGAAAATCCAGATATTTCAGTGAGCCAATTAATGAAATATATTAAAGGTCCGGATTTTCCAACAGGCGGTATTATTCAAGGAATTGATGGAATTAAAAAGGCTTATGAATCAGGTAAAGGTCGTATTATTGTACGTTCAAAAGTAGATGAAGAGACTTTACGTAATGGTCGTAAACAATTAATTATTACGGAAATTCCTTATGAAGTGAACAAAAGTAGTTTAGTAAAACGTATTGACGAACTTCGCGCTGATAAAAAAGTTGATGGTATTGTTGAAGTTCGTGATGAGACAGACAGAACAGGTTTACGTATTGCTATCGAATTAAAAAAAGATGTTAATAGTGAATCAATTAAAAATTATCTTTATAAGAACTCTGATTTACAAATTTCTTACAATTTTAATATGGTTGCAATTAGTGATGGACGTCCCAAATTAATGGGAATTCGTCAAATCATCGACAGTTACTTAAATCATCAAATTGAAGTTGTAGCTAATAGAACAAAATTTGAATTAGACAATGCTGAAAAACGTATGCATATTGTTGAAGGTTTGATTAAAGCATTATCCATTTTAGATCAAGTAATTGAATTGATTCGCAGTTCTAAAAATAAGCGAGATGCTAAAGAAAACTTGATTGATGTTTATGACTTTACTGAAGAACAAGCTGAAGCTATTGTGATGTTACAATTGTATCGTTTAACGAACACTGATATTGTTGCTTTGCAAGAAGAACATAAAGAGCTTGAAGCGTTAATTCAACAATTACGTCATATTCTTGATAATCACGATGCACTATTAAATGTTATCAAAGAGGAACTGACTGAAATTAAGAAAAAATTCAAATCTGATCGTTTATCACAAATTGAAGCTGAAATAGCTGAAATTAAAATTGATAAAGAAGTTATGGTTCCAAGCGAAGAAGTTATTTTAAGTATGACGCGTCATGGATACATTAAACGTACATCAGTGAGAAGTTTTAACGCTAGTGGTGTAGCTGAAATAGGCTTAAAAGATGGCGATAGTTTACTCAAACATCAAGAGGTAAATACGCAAGATACTGTATTAGTGTTTACTAATAAAGGTCGTTATCTATTTATACCAGTTCATAAATTAGCAGATATTCGATGGAAAGAATTAGGACAACATGTATCACAAATCGTTCCAATAGAAGAAGATGAAATGGTTATTAATGTCTTTAATGAAAAAGACTTTAATACAAATGCATTTTATGTGTTTGCTACTCAAAATGGTATGATTAAGAAAAGTACAGTACCTCAATTCAAAACAACACGCTATAATAAACCATTAGTAGCTACGAAACTTAAAGATAGTGATGAGTTAATTAGTGTGATGCGTTTTGATAAAGATCAGTTAATCACAGTCATTACAAATAAAGGTATGTCGCTTACTTATAATACTAGTGAATTATCTGATACGGGATTGAGAGCAGCAGGTGTCAAATCTATTAATCTTAAAGATGAAGATTATGTTATTATGACAGAAGGTATTTCTGAAAAAGACAGTATTTTAATGGCTACTCAGCGTGGCTCTTTAAAACGTATAGGTTTTAAAGTTTTACAAGTTGCTAAGCGAGCACAAAGAGGATTAACTTTATTGAAAGAATTAAAGAAAAATCCTCATCGTATAGTTGCTGCACATGTTGTAACAAATGAGCATAATCAATATACTTTGTATTCAAAATCGAATGAAGAACACGGATTAATCAATGATATCCATAAATCAGAACAATATACAAATGGCTCTTTTATAGTTGATACAGATGATTTCGGGATAGTAACTGATATGTATATCGATTAAAAACTATATGCAATTATTAAATTAAATGATAAAATACAGTAATGTTAAATTTTGACTAAATTCAAGGGATTTATATTAAATGCTGACCAATAGCGCATCGTTAAATAAACGGTATGCTTTGACCAAACTAATATAAATCTCTTGTATTGTATAAGAAATGATGGTGTATCTCTATATTTACTGAATGTTTCAATGTGTTCTAAAATTATAGAAGATACATGATTCATGTAGAGGATGCGAGGGGTTTATTTTGAAAGATTTCGATAGTTTAATTCCTGGATGGTTTAAAGAATTTGTCCATGTCGGTACTGAATTAATATGGTCCCAATATTTAATTGGGTTGTTACTGACTGCTGGATTCTTCTTTACTATAAGTTCTAAATTCGTACAATTGCGTATGTTACCTGAAATGTTTAGAGCTTTAGTAGAACGTCCAGAAACATTAGAAGATGGTAAGAAAGGTATTTCTCCATTCCAAGCATTTGCTATAAGTGCTGGTTCAAGAGTAGGTACTGGTAATATTGCTGGTGTTGCGACTGCAATTGTATTAGGTGGTCCAGGTGCAGTATTTTGGATGTGGGTGATTGCTTTTATAGGTGCCGCAAGTGCATTTATTGAAGCAACTCTAGCACAGGTATATAAAGTACATGACAAAGATGGCGGATTCCGTGGTGGACCTGCTTACTATATTACAAAAGGTTTAAATCAAAAATGGTTAGGTATTGTATTTGCAATTTTAATCACAATTACTTTTGCATTCGTATTCAATACAGTACAATCGAATACAATTGCTGAATCATTAAACACACAGTACAATATTAGTCCTGTTGTTACAGGTATAATTTTAGCTATTGTAACTGCTATTATAATTTTTGGTGGTGTTCGTAGTATTGCTACATTATCATCATTGATTGTTCCAATAATGGCTATTATATACATAGGTATGGTTTTAGTTATTTTATTATTTAACTTAGATCAGATTGTTCCTATGATTGGTACGATTGTTAAAAGTGCCTTTGGAATTGAACAAGTCACAGGCGGTGCTGTTGGTGCTGCTGTATTGCAAGGTATTAAACGTGGTTTGTTCTCAAACGAAGCTGGTATGGGTTCTGCGCCAAATGCAGCTGCAACTGCTGCCGTACCACACCCAGTTAAGCAAGGTTTGATTCAATCATTAGGTGTATTCTTTGATACAATGTTAGTTTGTACTGCAACTGCCATTATGATCTTATTGTATTCTGGATTGAAATTTGGCGCTGGTGCACCTCAAGGTGTTGCTGTGACACAATCAGCACTTAATGAACATTTAGGTTCTGCTGGTGGTATTTTCTTAACAATTGCAGTTACTTTATTTGCTTTTTCATCTGTAGTAGGTAACTACTATTATGGCCAATCAAATATCGAGTTTTTATCAACGAATCGAATGGTATTATTTATCTTTAGATGCCTCGTTGTAGTATTAGTATTTATTGGAGCAGTTGTGAAAACAGAAACTGTATGGAACACAGCGGATTTATTTATGGGCTTAATGGCAATTGTAAATATTATATCCATTATAGGCTTGTCCAATGTAGCATTCGCATTAATGAAAGATTATCAAAAGCAGAAAAAAGAGGGCAAGAACCCTGTCTTTAAACCTGAAAACTTAGAAATCAACTTATTTGGCATTAGTGCTTGGGGCGCTAATAACAATAAGAAATTAGATAAATAAGCATTTCACGAGTAATATTTCAATTTTAAATCAATTAAAAATCCTGGAATTTTCAAGTATAAATGAAAATTTCAGGTTTTTTCTTTTTATGTTAATTGCTCGCATCATACAATATTAATATTTTTTTGCTTGAAATGGCTATACTCAATCATATCGTTTGGAAATCAATATTTTAATAGAGCAAATCTATGCTTAATAGTATTTAGTGGGCGTTGATTGACTTTAAAAAAATACAATGGATGATACTTGTCATTTTGTATTCGGCAAATATATCAAATGTCATTTCATAAAATTATTTTTCAAAGCATATTAGAAATTAATAGTGCATTTTAGTTTGTATTATAAGTTAATTCAGATACTATAAAAATAAATAGAGAAAAGTATGATACATAATACGAAATATCAATGAGTTTATTAAACTATTGGAACATCGAAGAGTAATTAAGATAAATTAATTGGAATGAGCGTGTAATTGAGCACAAGTTTTTAATTGAAAATACTTTTATATTAGTCATTTCCAATATATAATCTTAATAATAGAAAAATAGGTGATGATAATGGGAGAGTATATTGTAACAAAGACATTGAATAATAATGTCGTAGTATGTACTAACGATGGTCAAGAAGTTATCTTGATTGGTAAAGGTATTGGTTTTAACAAAAAAGAGGGAATGGTGTTAAATAACCAAGCTATTACAATCGATAAAATTTATAAACTTGAAAGTGAGCAACAAAAAGAACATTATAAAAGTTTAGTTGAAATTGCTGACGATAATGTTTTACAAGTTATTATTGAGTCATTAAATTTTATTTCAAATACAGCAATGAATGTCGATTCGAAGCAACTCGTTGTTTCATTAACGGATCACATTATTTTTGCATACAAGCGTATAAAGCAAAACCAAGTCATTAGTAATCCATTTGTTATGGAAACAAAACAATTATATAGTGAAGCTTATCACATTGCTAAACAAGTTATTGATCAATTAAATGCTGCCCTAGATGTACACTTTCCAGAAGATGAAATTGGATTTATCGCATTGCATATTGCATCTAATACAGAAGATTTATCTATGCGAGAGATGACATTAATTAACGATTTAATTAAAAGGAGTATCGATATCATTGAATCAGATTTAGTAACAACCGTAGATAAGCAATCATTACAATATCAGCGTTTTATTAGACATGTGCAGTTTTTGATTCGACGTTTACGAAAAAAAGAATATATTCATGCGCAAGATGATTTTGTGTCAATGATTAAAAATCATTATCCGATTTGCTATAATACTGCTTTTAAAATTTTAACAATGATTCAAAAGCAGTTTGATGTTCATATTAGTGAATCAGAAATTATATATTTAACTTTACACATACATCATTTTGAAGCAAAAATAAATCAGTCATAAAAAGCTTATTATACGGGCGTTTCATTACTTTAAAGCATATTTATATGGTATGATTAATATTAGTAATTTTACATAAGGAGACAGTTGATTTAACAACTAACTTATGAATATTTCAAGTGGTGGTGAATATTTAATTGACTGAAAATGATAAAAATATTAGAAAGAATTTTTTGAAATTTACCGAATCACGGTATATGAAGTTTATTGGTGGGAATGATTTAGTTTTCTCATTAATTGCTCTTGTATTACTTGGTATCGTTATTTTTATCTTTGAAAAGGTATCATATGTGTTTGATCCTTTTATCATAGTTTTTAAAACGATAGCAGCACCTATTATAGTGTCTTTAATACTATTTTATTTGTTTAACCCAATTGTGAACTTAATGGAACGTTATAGAATTCCTAGGGTTGCAGGGATTTCAATTATTTATTTAGCTGTAGTGGGAATTATTACGCTAATTGTTAATTTGTTAATACCAATTATTGGTTCTCAAGTTGACAGTTTAGTTAAAAATTCACCGCATTATTTAGAAAAATTAATTAATTCTATTGATAAGATAGCTAATAATACATTTTTCTCATCATATTATAGTCAAATTAATGATTGGTTAAATTCATTGCCGAAAAAAATACCGTCAATGCTTAGTGAGTTTACAGATGGTTTCGGCTCTAAAATTGCAACGTTTGCTGAAACAATCGCTAATATTGGTGTTGTGATTGTAACTACACCATTTGTATTATTCTTTATGCTTAAAGATGGACACCATTTCAAAGAGTTTTCAACGAATATTATGCCTCCTAAATTTAGAAAGGATTTCCATGATTTACTTGAGAAGATGAGCGTTCAAGTAGGTTCATATATTCAAGGACAAATTATTGTTTCTTTCTGTATCGGTATATTATTATTTATTGGATACTCAGTTATCGGATTGAAATATAGCTTAGTATTAGCAAGTATCGCAGCTGTTACTAGTGTTGTTCCATATTTAGGTCCGACAATCGCAATATCACCAGCCATTGTTATTGCTGCTATTACTTCACCTTGGATGCTTTTAAAATTAGCTGTGGTATGGACATTGGTGCAATTTGTTGAAGGACATTTTATTTCTCCAAATATTATGGGTAAAACGCTTAAAATTCACCCACTTACAATTATTTTCATATTGCTATGTGCAGGTAAGTTACTGGGAATTGTTGGTGTTATTTTAGGTATTCCTGGATATGCAATTTTAAAAGTATTAGTAACACATTTGTTCCAATTATTTAAACGACGTTATAATCGTTTTTATGGTAATGATGTAGGTGAGTATGATATTAAAGAAAGTAACAAAATAGTAGAATAACTTATTAAATACCAATAGACATATGTTTGTTGGTATTTTTTATGAGTATCGTCATATTATTATGTGGCAATGTATTTGGAGTTAAATTTAATCATGTAAATATAGTAAAATATTTATGTGAAGTTTTAGTTAAATATGGTATTTCAATTGATTTGAAAATACTAATGGTATAGATATTTTCAGTTTACATTGGATGGAATGCAATAAAGTAAAATATTAATCCATTAAGAAAAAGTCATAATATTAATATGGTTAATCTGATTTTTTATAAGTGTTGATTCATAAGATTCTTTATGTTAAATATGAATCAGTGAAACTAAATATATCGATAATGTATGAATATAGTGTATACATGTAGTGCTATTATCGTTATCAATATGACAAAAGTGTTATATAAATCAAAGGGAAATGATATGCTATTATTATGATTTATATGATATATTTTGATTTATAATAGAAATAATTAGAATTGATGTGAAAAAATGAATCAGGAAGTTAAAAACAAAATATTTTCAATCTTAAAAATTACGTTTGCTACAGCATTATTTATTTTTGTAGTAATTACGTTGTATCGAGAGTTATCTGGTATTAACTTTAAAGATACATTGGTTGAATTTGGCAAAATCAACCGTATGTCCCTTGTATTACTATTTATTGGTGGTGGGGCATCGCTTGTCATTTTATCTATGTATGATGTTATTTTATCTAGAGCTTTAAAAATGGACATTTCCTTAGGAAAAGTTTTAAGAGTAAGTTATATCATCAATGCATTAAATGCGATTGTCGGATTTGGTGGATTTATAGGTGCGGGCGTAAGAGCAATGGTTTATAAAAACTATACGCACGATAAGAAAAAATTAGTTCACTTTATATCATTAATACTAATTTCGATGTTAACAGGCTTAAGTTTGTTATCATTATTAATTGTTTTCCACGTTTTCGATGCATCTTTAATTTTAGATAAAATCACGTGGGTGAGATGGGTATTATATGCAGTGTCATTTTTCTTACCATTATTCATTATTTATTCAATGGTCAAACCACCCGATAAAAACAATCGTTTTGTTGGCTTGTACTGTACAATCGTTTCGTGTGTGGAATGGTTGGCGGCTGCGGTTGTATTATATTTCTGTGGTGTAATTGTTGATGCGCATGTATCATTTATGTCATTTATTGCTGTGTTTATTATTGCAGCATTATCAGGTTTAGTCAGCTTTATTCCAGGTGGTTTTGGTGCTTTCGACTTAGTTGTTTTATTAGGATTTAAAACATTAGGTGTACCGGAAGAAAAAGTATTATTAATGCTATTACTTTACCGCTTTGCGTATTATTTTGTACCAGTAATTATTGCATTAATTTTATCTTCATTTGAATTTGGTACATCAGCTAAGAAATATATTGAAGGCTCTAAATACTTTATTCCTGCTAAGGATGTTACATCATTTATAATGTCATACCAAAAAGATATTATTGCTAAAATTCCTTCATTATCATTGGCAATTTTAGTATTCTTCACAAGTATGATTTTCTTTGTAAACAATCTGACCATTGTTTATGATGCATTATACGATGGTAATCATCTTACGTATTATCTTTTATTAGCAGTGCATACGAGCGCTTGTTTATTGTTGCTACTTAATGTTGTTGGCATTTATCAACAAAGTAGACGAGCTATTATATATGCTATGATTTCAATTTTATTAATTACTGTAGCGACATTCTTTACGTATGCATCGTATATTTTAATTGCTTGGTTAGCCATTATCTTTATTTTACTTATTGTAGCTTTCCGTAGAGCACGTAAATTAAAACGCCCAATTAGAATTAGAAATCTAGTAGCTATGTTTTTATTTAGTGTATTTGTTTTATATGTTAATCATATATTTATAGCTGGAACGCTTTATGCATTAGATATTTATACTATTGAAATGCATACATCTGTACTTAGATATTATTTCTGGATTACCATTTTAATTATTGCTTTAATTGTTGGTGCAATCGCATGGCTATTTGATTATCAATTTAGCAAAGTGCGCATATCTTCTAACATTGAAGATTGTGAAGCGATTATTAATCAATACGGCGGAAATTATTTAAGTCATTTAATTTATAGTGGAGATAAACAGTTTTTCACTAATGAAGATAAGACTGCATTTTTAATGTATCGTTATAAAGCAAGTTCATTAGTTGTTCTTGGCGATCCACTTGGTGATGAAAATGCATTTGATGAACTATTAGAAGCATTTTATAATTATGCGGAGTATCTAGGTTACGACGTTGTTTTCTATCAAGTGACGGACCAACATATGCCGTTATACCATAATTTTGGAAATCAATTTTTCAAATTAGGTGAAGAAGCAATTATTGATTTAACTCAATTTTCAACTTCTGGTAAAAAGCGACGTGGCTTTAGAGCAACATTAAATAAATTTGATGAGTTAAATATTTCATTTGAAATTATTGAACCTCCATTTAATACAGAATTTTTAAATGAACTTCAACATGTAAGTGATTTATGGTTAGATAATCGTCAAGAAATGCATTTCTCTGTTGGTCAATTTAATGAGGCTTATTTATCTAAAGCTCCAATTGGTGTGATGCGTAATGAAAATAATGAAGTAATCGCGTTTTGTAGTTTGATGCCAACATACTTTAACGATGCAATTTCAGTTGACTTAATCAGATGGTTACCTGATTTAGATTTACCATTAATGGATGGTTTATACTTGCATATGTTACTTTGGAGTAAAGAACAAGGCTATACGAAATTTAATATGGGGATGGCGACTTTATCAAATGTTGGACAATTACATTACTCATATTTACGAGAACGACTTGCAGGAAGAGTGTTTGAACATTTTAATGGCTTATATCGTTTCCAAGGTTTACGTCGTTATAAATCGAAGTATAATCCAAACTGGGAACCACGCTTTTTAGTTTATCGTAAGGATAGCTCACTTTGGGAATCACTTTCTAAAGTAATGCGTGTTATACGTCATAAATAATTAGAAATCCGAGTACTAAAGGAAAGGCATGCAATGCTGATAAAGTGCTCGGATTTTTTATGTGTTGTTTAAGTTTCATATTAATAGAAATATAAAAAAGGTAGATGAAAATTTTAACGTTTTTCGTCTACCTTTTTAAATAATGAGTTGAATGCTATTAGTACATATGCTGGTATGGTGAATCCAGTCATTTATGACTGTACTTAATTGTTTTGTTAAAGATGTTGTTGCTTATTTTTATATTCTTGACGTATTTTTTGTTCTTCTGCATAACGCTCAGGATTTTTCTTGTAAAAGTCTTGATGGTATTCTTCAGCTTTGTAAAATTCTGAAGCAGGTACTATTTTTGTAGCAATAGCCTTGTCAGCATTAATAGTATTTTTAAGCTGTTCAATATATACTTCGGCTTGCTTTTTTTGATGTTCATTAGTATAAAAAATGGCAGTTTGATATTGTGGACCGCGGTCTTGATACTGGCCATCAGAATCTAATGGATCAATTACTGAGAAAAATATTTCTAATAACTTGTTATACGAAAATAAAGTGACATCATATTGTATTTCTACAGTTTCTAAATGTCCACTAGTACCTGATTTTACTTGTTCGTATGTTGGGTTTTTAACATGTCCACCCATATATCCAGAAGTTACTTTTTCAATACCATCAAAGGTGTCAAATGGTTTCGTCATACACCAAAAGCAACCTCCGGCAAAATAAGCTGTATTTATATTCATTTTTGACATCCTTTCATTAGACCTTAGTACGATTTATTCAGAAATCACTTGCTTTTTGAATTGTTTTTATATAACGTTAATATGTGATAATTATAGTACACAAAAATCTATTTTTGAAGATATAAGGTAGGTAAATATGGATAAAGAAAATAATGACAACGAATATAGACGTCAAAGTGAAAATGTTACTTCGACGCCTAAAAGAAAAAAGAAGAAGAAAATTAGGAAGTTACCTATCATTCTTCTAATTGTTGTAATCATACTTATCGCGTTAGTTGCATATATTGTACATAGTTATAATAGCGGCGTAGAGTATGCCAAGCAACATGCGAAAGATGTTAAAGTGCATCAATTTAATGGGCCTGTAAAAAATGATGGTAAAATTTCTATTCTTGTACTTGGTGCAGATAAAGCACAAGGTGGACAATCAAGAACAGATTCTATCATGGTTGTTCAATATGACTTTATCAATAAAAAGATGAAAATGATGTCTGTCATGCGTGATATTTATGCAGATATACCAGGTTATGGCAAACATAAAATTAATTCAGCATATGCTTTAGGTGGTCCAGAGCTACTTAGAAAGACACTTAATAAAAATTTAGGTATTAATCCAGAATATTATGCTGTAGTTGACTTTACTGGATTTGAGAAAATGATTGATGAACTAATGCCTGATGGTGTACCAATTAATGTTGAAAAAGATATGTCTAAAAATATCGGCGTATCTTTGAAAAAAGGTAATCATAGATTAAATGGTAAAGAATTACTAGGTTATGCGAGATTCCGTCACGATCCTGAAGGTGATTTCGGACGTGTAAGACGCCAACAACAAGTTATGCAAACATTAAAAAAAGAAATGGTTAACTTCAGAACAGTTATTAAACTACCTAAAGTTGCAGGTATTTTAAGAGGTTATGTTAATACAAACATTCCGGATTCTGGAATTTTCCAAACAGGTTTGAGTTTTGGTATTCGTGGAGACAAAGATGTTAAGTCATTAACTGTGCCGATTAAAAACTCATATCAAGATATCAACACAAATACTGACGGCAGTGCTTTACAAATTAACAAAAATACAAATAGACAAGCAATTAAAGATTTTTTAGATGAAGAATAAAAAAAGGCGATTTCTATCAAAGTAATGGTAGAAATCGCCTTTTTCAGTAATCAAGAATTTAAAGTTCCAATATGTTTCTCAACTCTATTGATCTGATTTTCTAACACCAGCAACACCATAACGGCTTGGTTGCATTTCTTCAATAACAACATGAATTGCTTGTCTATTAGCACCTGTTGTTCTTTCTACTGCATCTGTTACTTCGCTTACTAAATTTTTTAATTGTTCATCTGAACGACCTTCTAATAATTTTACATTGACGATTGGCATAATCCAAACCTCCTAATCATTATTAATTTGAGTATACCATGTAATAATTAAAAATACATTTACAAATTTATAGAACTAATGTTCCTGAATATATTGAAATAGAACAAATGTTCGTATATAATGAATACATGTAATGGAGGGATAACAGTGTATAATTATCATTTATTAGAAGATAGGGATGTTCTATGTATTGACCAAAAGAGCTTTTTTGCGAGTGTTTCTTGTATTGAAAAGGGATTAGATCCATTAAACACAAAGCTAGCTGTTGTTGCGGATACTAAACGCCAAGGATCTGTAGTATTAGCTGCGACACCTAAATTAAAAGAGTTGGGCATCAAGACAGGATCACGATTGTTTGAAATACCACATAGAAATGACATTTATATTATTAATCCAAGTATGCGTAAATATCTCAATGTCTCAGTTGCTATTTCTAAAATTGCATTACGTTATGTTCCACCTGAAGATTTACACCAATATAGCATTGATGAGTTTTTTATGGATGTGACTGATAGTTATCATAGATTTAGTTCAACAGTACATGCATTTTGTGAAAGACTCAAACGTGAAATTTATGAAGAAACAGGGATTTACTGCACTGTAGGTATAGGATCTAATATGTTGTTAAGTAAGATTGCAATGGACGTTGAAGCGAAGCATAATCAAAATGGTATAGCTGAATGGCGGTATCAAGATGTACCAACAAAATTGTGGCCAATTCAACCATTGCGAGATTTTTGGGGCATTAATCGTCGAACAGAAGCAAAGCTGAATAAAAGAGGGATTTTTACTATAGGAGATTTAGCAAAATATCCATATAAATTTTTGAAAAAGGAGTTCGGTATTTTAGGTGTTGATATGCATTTACATGCTAATGGAATAGATCAAAGTAAAGTGCGTGAAAAGCATAAGATTAGCAATCCATCTATATGTAAGAGTCAAATATTAATGAGGGATTATCATTTTGATGAAGCAAAAGTAGTAATGCAAGAGTTAATTGAAGATGTGGCAAGTCGAGTCAGAGCGAGGAAAAAAGTAGCACGTACAATTCACTTTTCTTTTGGATATAGTGATGAAGGAGGCGTTCATAAACAATATACTTTGAAAGATCCAACAAATTTAGAAAAAGATATTTATAAAGTAGTAATGCATTTCGCAGATAAATTATGTAATAAACAAGCACTATACCGTACGCTAAGCATATCTTTGAGTCAATTTATTAATGAAGATGAGCGACAGTTAAGTTTGTTTGAAGATGAATATCAACGCAAACGCGACGAATGTCTAGCTAAAACGATAGATCAATTACATTTGAAATACGGCAAAGGTATTGTCTCCAAAGCGGTATCATTTACAGAAGCAGGTACAAAACACGGCAGATTAGGTTTAATGGCTGGACATAAAATGTAATAATTATATGGTTTAAGAATATATAACTGTAAGTCGTATAAAATAAGTCTCTAAAGATAAATATCTCATATATGACAATAGATTTTCACGACAGCATCTAAGAATATATGGAATTTATCAAAAGAGACTTAATAATTATTGGATATAACAATCAAAATCACTCAATGCTTGCATACCGCGTTCTCGGTCAGTAGGATTTTTAAAACTAATTTTCAAAGCACCATATATATCTTCACGGACTTCTAAAATCCTTAAGTTGCTTATAGATATATTATGTAAACTTAAGATGTAGGTTACTTTACTTATCATACCTGGTTTATCCGGAATATCGACATATAGATCATACGCAGTATTTAGTCCACCAAGTTGTTTAGAAGGTAACGCATCACGATATGACTTAGCTTCATCAAAAAATGCCAACAATTTTTCGGAATCGTTATTTTCAATTAAGCTTTCTAAATCTTGAAATTGATTTTTCAGTTGATGAATCATTTCTAAAATATATGTTTTATTACTTAACGTGATATCTTTCCACATTTGCGCATTGCTGCTAGCAATTCGTGTAATATCTCGGAAGCCACCAGCTGCTAATTTATTGACTAACTGATGTTCATCACTATTATTATGACTGATGTGAACCAGACTAGAAGCTACAATGTGAGGCAAGTGACTTACAACACTTGTAACATAATCATGTTCTTCGGCAGTGGTTAATATGAATTTAGCAAGTGTAGGTGATAACAGTGCTTTTAATGTATTAGCGGCATGTTCATTTTCTTTTTCGTTGTATACTAAAATATAATAAGCATTTTCAAATAAGTGCTTCTTAGCATTCAATACACCTGATTTATGACTACCAGCCATCGGATGACCACTGACTAAATGAATATTATGTTTTAATAAGTTGTATTCATGTTGTTGGATAATTGATTTAGTACTGCCAGTATCTGTAACAATAACACCTGTTTTTGTTTCGATATCAACTAATTCATTAAGATACTTATCGGTAATAGTTACAGGCGTTGCATAAATAATCACATCAGCTTCTTTGACAGCAGATGGATAATTTGTGTATTTACGATCAATAATTCCAATCGATTTAGCTTTATCTAACTGAGAAATATCTGCATCAAATGCAATGATATTAATTTCAGGATTATGGAATTTTATATTACTAGCAAGACTACCGCCAATTAACCCAAGTCCAACAAATAAAACTGTTGTCATCTACATCACCTTATTTCGAAATTTTCAGAATAATAATAACATTGTAAATGAGCTATTGAAACAGTGCAATAGTTAATAAAAAAATGCCATAAGACATTAATAGCTAAACTAAAGTAAATCATCTACAATAAAACTGTAGATAAAACAACTGTCATGGAGGGGTAATTACATGGAAGAAATTTTAGAAACGATTAAAACATTAACAAATATTAGCAGTCCTTCAGGAGATACAGAAGAAGCAATTCAGTTTGTTGAGGAATTCGCAAAAGACTTAGGATATCAAACAACACTAACAAATAAAGGTGCATTACTCATAACTGTGCCAGGCAAAAATAATGAAGTGCAACGCTGTATTACTGCTCATGTTGATACATTAGGTGCAATGGTTAAAGAAATTAAAGAAGATGGACGCTTAGCAATAGAGTTGATTGGTGGATTCACTTACAACGCAATCGAAGGTGAATATTGTCAAATTAAGACTGAAGCAGGACAAATATATACAGGTACCATTTGTTTACATGAAACAAGTGTACATGTTTATCGGAACAACCATGAAATAGCTAGAGACAAAGAGCATATGGAAATACGAATAGATGAGGTTACAACGTCCGAGGAAGATACTAAGAGTTTGGGGATTTCAGTAGGTGATTTTGTTAGCTTTGATCCACGCACAGTCATTACTTCATCAGGTTTTATTAAATCTCGCCATTTGGATGATAAAGCAAGCGTAGCCATGATACTGCAATTACTCAAAAAATTAAAGCAAAATCAAACTACGTTGCCACATACAACACAATTTTATATTTCTAATAACGAAGAAATAGGTTACGGTGCGAACGCATCGATTGATTCTAGAATCAAAGAGTATATCGCATTAGATATGGGGGCATTAGGAGACGGTCAAAATTCAGATGAGTATACTGTTTCGATTTGCGCAAAAGATTCATCCGGACCATACCATAAACAATTGAAATCACATCTAGTAAATCTCTGTAAAATAAATGATATTCCATACAAAATAGACATATATCCATACTATGGTTCAGATGCTTCAGCGGCGTTAAGTGCTGGGGCAGATATAAGACATGGCTTGTTTGGCGCAGGCATTGAATCATCTCATGCAATGGAACGAACACATATTGATTCAATTAGAGCGACAGAACAATTATTATATGTATATTGCTTATCACCTATAGAATAAATGAAATAGTGTTGACAAATGTGAACGACCTATGTAATATAATAAACTATAAAAATAATTAGAATTTTCTAAAGATATAGTAGCAAGTATGAAATGTAGCAAATAGAAAGCTAATGGGTGATGAGAATTAGCACGACATATTTTGTGAATTGGACTTTGGAAGACAGTTAAATAAATTTATAAAGTGAACATTAATTATGTTAACTAAGGTGGCACCACGGTAACGCGTCCTTACAGAATTTCGCGTTATAGTGGTGTTTTTTATTTGAACAAAATGTAGTAGTTAATTGTATGGTAGCAACAGAAAGTTAGTGGTCGATGTGAACTAACACCAATATTAATGAAATTGGGTTTTGTTTGTAAGAGAAAATTAAATAAAAAAGAGTGAACTTTGAATATTTCGAATATTCGGTTAATTTAGGTGGTACCACGCGTCAGCGTCCTTTAATTATTAAGGGATGCTGGCGTTTTTTTGAAAGGAGCGTAAGAAGAGAATGGACATATTTTATAAAAAAGTAAAAGCTAATGTAACGCCAGAAGTATTGGCACAACTTCATTCAAAGAAAATAATACTAGAAAGTACAAATCAGCAACAAACTAAAGGGAGATATTCTATAGTTATATTTGATATTTTTGGCACATTAACATTAGATAATAATACTTTATCAATAAATACAATAAAAGGAACAAACAAAATTACTGTGAATCCTTATCAGTATTTAACAACTAAAATAAACGAGGATTATCATGACATTAATGATGACACACTTAAGGCATTGCCATTTATTTCTGGATATGTGGGAACATGTAGCTTCGACTTAGTACGTCATGAATTTCCAAAATTACAATCAATTCAATTAGAAGATCACGTTCAACATGATGTACGGTTATATATGGTGGAACATGTTTATGTATTTGACCATTACAAAGATGAATTATATATCATCGCGACAAATCAATTTTCAAATGCACCAAAATCTGAATTAGAAGCACGTGTAAATAAATCAATTAATGATTTAACAAAGATTCAGCCATTTACACCTACACATGATTTTGATTTTAAAGACAAACAAATTCAATCTAATATTTCAGAATCAAGATTTATCGAAATGATTCAATACTTTAAAAAGAAAATAACAGAAGGTGATATGTTCCAAGTTGTGCCTTCAAGAATATATAGTTACAAGCATCATGCAAGCAAAAATTTAAATCAACTGTCGTTTCAACTATATCAAAATTTGAAACGTCAAAATCCAAGTCCGTATATGTATTATCTGAATATCGATAAACCTTATATTGTCGGAAGCTCTCCAGAAAGTTTTGTCAGTGTCAAAGATCAAATCGTAACAACGAACCCAATTGCTGGAACAATTCAACGTGGGAAAACAACGCAACAAGATAATAAAAATATGCAACAATTACTTAATGACCCTAAAGAATGTAGTGAACATCGCATGCTTGTTGATTTAGGACGTAATGATATTCATAGAGTATGTGAAATTGGCACATCAAAAATTACCAAGTTGATGGTTATTGAAAAATATGAACATGTCATGCATATCGTAAGCGAAGTCACAGGTAAAATAAATCAAAATTTATCGCCAATGACTGTCATTGCGAATTTACTACCTACAGGTACGGTCTCAGGTGCACCTAAATTACGTGCAATTGAAAGAATATATGAACAATATCCATTTAAACGTGGTGTTTATAGCGGGGGCGTTGGCTATATCAATTGTAATCACAACTTAGACTTTGCATTAGCGATTCGGACGATGATGATTAATGATCAATTTGTCAATGTAGAGGCTGGTTGTGGCGTTGTATATGATTCCATACCTGAAAAAGAACTAGAAGAAACGAAATTGAAAGCCAAAAGTTTATTGGAGGTGCAACCATGATTCTAGTGATAGATAATTATGATTCATTTACGTATAACTTAGTGGATATTGTCGCACAACATACTGATGTCCTTGTAAAATATCCGGATGATGATAATGTATTGCATCAATCTGGAGACGCTGTAATTATTTCTCCTGGTCCAGGGCATCCATTAGATGATCAACAGTTAATGAAAATCATATCAGCCTATCAAGAAAAGCCGATTTTGGGTATTTGTTTAGGCGCTCAAGCGCTTACTTGTTATTACGGTGGGGAAGTCATTAAAGGTAATAAGGTTATGCACGGAAAAGTTGATACGCTAAAGATTGCATCACATCATCAACATTTATTATACCAAGATGTTCCAGAACAATTTTCAATTATGAGATATCATTCATTAATAAGTAATCCTGATAATTTTCCAGAAGAATTAAAAATTACTGGACGCACTGAAGATTGCATACAATCATTTGAGCATAATGAGCGACCACATTATGGGATTCAATATCATCCGGAATCATTCGCTACAGAATATGGCGTGAAAATATTAATGAATTTTATAAATTCTGTAAAGGGAGGGCAATGATTATGTCATTACTAACAAGAATAAAAACTGAATCGATTTTACACGAAAGTGATATTAAAGAGCTAATTGAAATACTTATTTCACCTAGTATTGGAACGGATATAAAATATGAATTGTTAAGTAATTATTCAGAACGAGAAATTCAACAGGAAGAATTAACATATATCGTAAGAAGTTTAATTAATACGATGTATCCACATCAACCTTGTTATGAAGGTAGTATGTGTGTTTGTGGTACAGGTGGAGATAAATCTAATAGTTTTAATATCTCGACAACTGTTGCTTTTGTCGTAGCGAGTGCTGGTGTTAAAGTCATTAAACATGGTAATAAAAGCATTACCTCAAATTCAGGTAGTACAGATTTGTTAAATCAAATGCACATACAAACAACAACTGTTGATGATACACCTAACCAATTAGATGAAAAAGGTCTTGTATTCATTGGAGCAACGGAATCATATCCTGTTATGAAATATATGCAACCAGTTAGAAAAATGATTGGCAAGCCTACTATTTTAAATCTTGTTGGTCCATTAATTAATCCATATCATTTATCGTATCAAATGGTGGGTGTATTCGATCCGACGAAATTAAAGATTGTTGCTAAAACAATAAAAGATTTAGGAAGACGACGGGCGATAGTATTACATGGTGCAAATGGGATGGATGAAGCAACATTGTCTGGCGATAATTTAATTTATGAATTGACTGAAGATGGAGAAATTAAAAATTATACATTAAATGCTGCAGATTATGGTTTGAGATATGCACCAAATAGTGATTTTAAAGGGGGTACACCAGAAGAAAACTTAATTATTACACTTAATATTTTAAATGGTACTGATAAAACGAGTCGTCGTGACGTTGTTGTCCTAAATGCAGGTTTAAGTCTATATGTTGCAGAGAAAGTGGATACAATTGCTGAAGGCATAGAACTTGCGGGCACATTGATAAATAATGGTGAAGCTTTGAAAAAATACCATCAAATGAGAGGTGAATAACATGACAATTTTAGAAGAAATTGTTGAATATAAACAGTCACTTTTACAAAATGGCTATTATCTAGAGAAACTTAATAGCTTAAAAAGTGTGAACATTCAGAATAAAAAGTCTTTTATAAATTCAATTGAACAAAAATCAACATTAGCAATTATTGCAGAAATTAAATCTAAGAGTCCTACAGTTAATGATTTACCTGAACGAGATTTATTGCAACAAATCTCTGATTATGAACAGTATGGTGCAAATGCAGTTTCGATTTTAACAGATGAAAAGTATTTTGGTGGTAGTTTTGAACGTTTACAAGAATTAACAACAAAAACGACACTTCCAGTACTGTGTAAAGACTTTATTATAGATCCGCTTCAAATCGATGTTGCTAAACAAGCTGGTGCATCTATTATTTTATTAATTGTTAACATCTTGTCAGATAAACAATTGAAAGAGTTATACGAATACGCTACTTCTCAAAATTTGGAAGTATTGGTTGAAGTTCATAATCGTGAGGAATTATATCGTGCCTATAAGATTAATCCTAAATTGATTGGTGTAAATAACAGAGACTTAAAAAGGTTTGTCACAAATGTGGAACATACAAATATTATTTTAGAAAATAAACAACCGAATCATTATTATATTTCTGAAAGTGGCATACACGACACATCTGATGTTGAAAAAATTTTAAACAGTGGCATCGATGGCTTACTAATAGGTGAGGCACTCATGCGTTGCGACAATCTGGCCAAATTTTTACCACAACTAAAAATGCAAAAGGTGCAATCATGATGAAATTGAAGTTTTGTGGCTTTACATCAATTAAGGATGTCACAGCGGCCAGTCAATTGCCAATTGATGCGATAGGTTTCATCCATTACGAAAAAAGTAAAAGGCATCAAACAGTTGCTCAAATTCAAAAGTTAGCGTCTGTTGTTCCAAATCATATTGATAAAGTATGTGTCATGGTAAATCCTGATTTAACAACAATTGAACACGTATTGGTCAATACGCCAATTAACACAATACAGTTACACGGCACAGAATCTATTGCTTTTATACAGAAAGTTAGAAAAAAATATCCAAATATAAAAATCATTAAAGCTTTAGCCGCAGATGAAAACATAATCCTAAATATTAATAAATATAAAGGATTCGTAAATTTATTTATTATCGACACACCTTCAGCGTCTTATGGAGGTACGGGTCAAACATATGACTGGGCAATTTTAAAAGAGATAAAAGGCATCCATTACTTGATAGCAGGAGGCATTAACACTGAAAATATTCAAACAGTTAATCAATTGAAATTATCACATCAAGGTTATGATCTTGCATCAGGTATAGAAGTAAATGGGCGAAAAGATATAGAAAAAATGACAGCAATTGTAAATATTGTGAAAGGAGATAGAGAAAATGAATAAACAAATACAAACAGAAGCAGATGAATTAGGTTTCTTTGGTGAATACGGAGGGCAATATGTTCCAGAAACATTAATGCCAGCAATTATTGAGTTGAAAAAAGCTTATAAAGAGGCAAAAGCAGACCCAGAGTTTCAAAGAGAACTGGAATACTATTTATCAGAGTATGTAGGACGCGCGACTCCACTGACATATGCTGCATCATATACTGAAAGCTTAGGTGGCGCTAAAATATATTTGAAACGAGAGGATTTAAATCATACAGGCGCCCATAAAATTAATAATGCGTTAGGTCAAGCGTTGCTCGCTAAAAGAATGGGCAAGAAGAAGCTTGTTGCTGAAACCGGTGCGGGTCAACATGGTGTAGCTAGTGCTACTGTTGCTGCATTATTTGATATGGAACTTGTTGTCTTTATGGGAAGTGAAGATATTAAACGACAACAACTCAATGTATTTAGAATGGAATTACTTGGTGCGAAGGTTGTTGCTGTTGAAGATGGTCAAGGTACATTATCGGATGCAGTTAATAAAGCTTTGCAATATTGGGTGAGTCATGTGGATGACACACATTATTTATTAGGTTCTGCACTAGGTCCAGACCCATTCCCAACGATAGTTAGAGATTTTCAAAGTGTCATTGGTAAAGAAATAAAATCACAAATACTGAAAAAAGAAGGACGACTTCCGGATGCAATAGTCGCATGTATCGGTGGTGGCTCAAATGCAATCGGAACATTTTACCCATTTATAAAAGACGATGTTGCGTTATACGGCGTTGAAGCAGCAGGTCAAGGCGAGGATACTGACAAACATGCACTTGCAATTGGAAAAGGTTCACCAGGTGTACTACACGGTACAAAAATGTATTTAATCCAAGATGAAGGTGGTCAAGTGCAACTTGCTCATTCTATATCAGCTGGACTTGATTATCCTGGTATAGGGCCTGAACATTCTTATTACCACGACATAGGAAGAGTAACGTTTGAAAATGCAAGTGATACACAAGCAATGAATGCTTTAATTAACTTTACAAAGCACGAAGGTATTATACCTGCAATAGAAAGTGCACACGCACTGAGTTATGTTGAAAGACTAGCTCCTACGATGTCGAATGAAGATATTATTGTAGTAACTATTTCTGGACGTGGCGATAAAGATATGGAAACAATTAGACAATATATGGCAGAGCGAGGTCTTGAAAATGACTAAATTATTTATACCTTATATTATGGGAGATAAAGACTTTATTGAAAATGCAACATTGTTGAGTGAACATGGTGCCGACATCATTGAAATTGGCGTACCTTTCTCTGATCCGGTTGCTGATGGTCCAGTTATCATGGAAGCAGGACAACAAGCGATTAAACAAGGTATCACGATAGATTATATTTTCGAACAATTAGAAAAACACGGTAATCAAATTAAGTGTCACTATGTATTAATGACGTATTATAATATTATTTGTCATTATGGAGAACAAGCGTTTTTTGAAAAATGTCGAGATACTGGTGTCTACGGCTTAATTATTCCCGATTTACCATATGAATTATCACAGCGCTTAAAACAACAATGCAGCCATTATGGTGTTAAAATTATATCGTTAGTTGCTATGACTACTGATGACAAACGTATAAGAAATATTGTGTCGCAGGCAGAAGGATTTATATACACTGTAACGATGAATGCTACAACAGGACAAAACGGAGCTTTTCATCCAGAATTAAAACAAAAAATTGAGTCAATTAAAGCGATAGCCAATGTACCAGTTGTCGCAGGATTTGGTATAAGAACACCACAACATGTTGCAGATATAAAAGAGGTTGCAGATGGTATCGTCATTGGCAGCGAAATTGTTAAGCAATTTAAAGCTAACTCACAAGAGGAAATAATTACCTACCTTCAAACAATCAAACAGGCATTGAACAATTAAGATTTTTTGATTTAATATAAAATAGCTGAATGCTGTTTAAAAGTTATATAAAACGGTAAATTATAAAAATGAATAAGAAGTTTTCAAAAGTAATATGGGCAAATCCAAACGTTCATATTACTTTTTTTGGAATTGTATGCAAAAATCTAAATTTAACCATAAAAGTATACACAATTAATGCGTTTATGTTTTAGTTTTAACATTAACTATTGTATACTTATTTAGATTAGATTTATTATTTTTGACATTTGCAGAGGGCGAAAGAAAAAATGCTGCGAATACGGAAATGAAATTAACGAGAGACAAATAGGAGTAATGATAATGAAGTTTACAAATTTAACAGCTAAAGAGTTTGGTGCCTTTACGGATAGCATGCCATATAGTCATTTCACGCAAACTGTTGGCCACTATGAGTTAAAGCTTGCCGAAGGTTATGAAACGCATTTAGTGGGAATAAAAGACAATAATAATGAGGTTATTGCAGCTTGCTTGCTTACTGCTGTACCTGTTATGAAAGTGTTCAAATATTTTTATTCAAATCGGGGTCCAGTGATTGACTATGAAAATCAAGAACTTGTACACTTTTTCTTTAATGAACTATCAAAATATGTTAAAAAACATCGTTGTCTATACTTACATATCGATCCATATTTACCATATCAATACTTGAATCATGATGGCGAGATTACAGGTAATGCTGGTAATGATTGGTTCTTCGATAAAATGAGTAACTTAGGATTTGAGCATACTGGATTCCATAAAGGATTTGATCCTGTGTTACAAATTCGTTATCACTCAGTGTTAGATTTAAAAGATAAATCAGCTGATGATATCATCAAAAATATGGATGGACTTAGAAAAAGAAATACAAAGAAAGTTAAAAAGAATGGCGTTAAAGTAAGATTTTTATCGGAAGATGAACTGCCGATATTTAGATTATTTATGGAAGATACGTCAGAATCAAAAGCTTTTGCTGATCGTGATGATAAGTTTTACTATAATCGCTTAAAATATTACAAAGATCGTGTGTTAGTACCTTTAGCGTATATCAACTTTGATGAATATATTAAAGAACTCAACGAAGAGCGTGATATTTTAAATAAAGATTTAAATAAAGCATTGAAAGATATTGAAAAACGTCCTGAAAATAAAAAAGCACACAACAAGCGAGATAACTTACAACAACAACTTGATGCGAATGAGCAAAAGATTGAAGAAGGTAAACGTCTACAAGAAGAACATGGTAATGAATTACCTATCTCTGCTGGTTTCTTCTTTATCAATCCATTTGAAGTTGTTTATTATGCAGGTGGTACATCAAATGCTTTCCGTCATTTTGCCGGAAGTTATGCAGTGCAATGGGAAATGATTAATTATGCATTAAATCATGGCATTGACCGTTATAATTTCTATGGTGTAAGTGGTAAATTTACAGAAGATGCTGAAGATGCTGGTGTAGTTAAATTTAAAAAAGGTTATAACGCTGAGATTATTGAATATGTTGGTGACTTTATTAAGCCAATTAATAAACCTGTTTATGCAGCATATACTGCACTTAAAAAAGTTAAAGATAGAATTTTTTAGGAAAGGAATTATTAAACCATGAAATTTACAGAGTTAACTGTTACTGAGTATGACAACTTTGTACAAAATCCATCGTTGGAAAGCCATTATTTCCAAGTAAAAGAAAATATTGTTACCCGTGAAAATGATGGCTTTGAAGTAGTTTTATTAGGTATTAAAGACGACAATAACAAAGTAATTGCAGCAAGCCTTTTCTCTAAAATTCCTACTATGGGAAGTTATGTTTACTATTCGAATCGTGGTCCAGTGATGGATTTTTCAGATCTAGGTTTAGTTGATTATTATTTAAAAGAGTTAGATAAATATTTACAGCAACATCAATGTTTATATGTTAAATTAGATCCGTATTGGTTATATCATCTATATGATAAAGATATCGTGCCATTTGAAGGTCGCGAGAAAAATGATGCCTTAGTAAACTTGTTTAAATCGCATGGTTACGAGCATCACGGCTTTACAACTGAGTATGATACATCGAGCCAAGTACGATGGATGGGCGTATTAAACCTTGAAGGTAAAACACCTGAAACATTGAAAAAGACATTTGATAGTCAACGTAAACGTAATATTAATAAAGCGATAAACTATGGTGTTAAAGTCAGATTCCTTGAACGTGATGAGTTCAATCTTTTCCTAGATTTATATCGTGAAACTGAAGAGCGTGCTGGATTTGTTTCAAAAACCGATGCCTATTTTTATAACTTTATTGACACATATGGCGATAAAGTATTAGTACCTTTAGCATATATTGACCTTGATGAATATGTGTTAAAGCTACAACAGGAATTAAATGACAAAGAAAATCGTCGTGATCAAATGATGGCGAAAGAAAACAAATCCGATAAACAAATGAAGAAAATTGCAGAATTAGATAAACAAATTGATCATGATCAGCATGAATTATTGAATGCAAGTGAATTGAGCAAAACGGACGGCCCAATTCTAAACCTTGCTTCTGGCGTTTATTTTGCAAATGCATATGAAGTGAATTATTTCTCTGGTGGTTCATCAGAAAAATATAATCAATTTATGGGACCATACATGATGCATTGGTTTATGATTAATTATTGCTTCGATAATGGTTATGATCGTTATAATTTCTATGGTTTATCAGGTGATTTTACAGAAAACAGTGAAGATTACGGCGTTTACCGCTTTAAACGTGGATTTAATGTACAAATCGAAGAATTAATAGGGGATTTCTATAAACCAATTCATAAAGTGAAATATTGGTTGTTCACTACATTGGATAAATTACGTAAAAAATTAAAGAAATAGATGTAAATGATGTTAGGGCTTATAGTTATTGATACTATAGGCTCTTTTTTGTATGAATATTGTAGTAAATATACTTCAGAGCCCTGTAAAGCTAATCGTAAATATGATAATTTTCTATATTAAAGACAAATATATTTCGAACAACATATTTGTGTCTATTTGAACACTAGCAAACTTGGATTGTATTCAAATATGTTTGAGGTAAATCTTATCAGTAATATTATGACTTTAATTCCAAATCCAGTACAATATTTTAAGTTTATATAATGATATGAATGCTATTGCTTATACGTAGATAATGACAGTTTTATCATAACTCTAATAACGTAACCAAATAATGAACGTAGACATTGATATTAAACAATATCGTTAATTAGAACATATAACCAAAGTTTTTGAAGTAATGAAAAAGTTTAATCTAAACATGCAACAAGTTAAAAATGCTAACTGTTTAAGTAAGTAGTTATATAAGGCCCCTTATGGAATTTCATTTCTAGTTTACATAATATATATTATAGGAAGTTGTATATTTGACGCAAAAGGTACCCTACACCATAATCATTATTTAAGATTGTCACATAACTTACGTATGTTATAATAATCGGTATTATATTGTTTGGAGTGATTTGATGAGATTTGTATTTGATATTGACGGTACGCTTTGTTTCGACGGCCGAGTAATTGATCAGACTATTATTGATACATTGTTACGTTTACAACATGCTGGTCATGAACTTATATTTGCATCAGCACGTCCGATTCGTGATTTGTTGCCAGTTTTACCATCAGTATTTCATCAGCATACATTAATTGGCGCAAATGGCGCTATGATTTCACAACAATCAAAGATATCTGTTATCAAACCAATTCATACAGATACATACCATCATATCTTAAAAATAATACAAAAGTATGATTTAGATTATATTATTGACGATGATTGGAATTATGCTGCAAAACTCGACGCTGAGAACGAGATTTTTGAGCGTTTAGATCCACATAAGCTGGCCAGTTGTATTAAAGTTGCCAATATCAATACACCAATCAAAATTATTTTATTAAATTTAGAGCCGTCCCAAATTACGATTATTTTAAATGAATTAAATCAATATCATCAAGAACTAGAAATTATTCATCATTCAAATGAGTTTAATATTGATATTACAGCACAAAATATTAATAAATATACAGCATTACAATACATATATGGTAAAGATGTTGAATATATAGCATTTGGTAATGATCATAATGATATTGCTATGCTACGACATGCTACTAATGGTTATATTGTAGGACCATCCGAAGAATATACACATACAATATTGAAATTGGATCATATAAAGCATATAGATAACCATGAGCAAGCTGTTTGCAAAATTATAAAATCACATTTATAAAAAAATGCCCCCTATCAATTGATAACAATTATCATTTAATAGGGGGTGATTTTAATGAAATTCGTCCTCAAAAAATTCATCTTCTAATCCAAATAGTTCTGCCATTTCTCCATGCTCAATTAACATGTTTAAATATGCGTCACGAAGGTCTTCTTCACTCATATCATTAACCATATCTTTAAGAGAATCAATCCACATATTTCTGCGTAAGTGATAGTCTTCTTCAACTTCGTTTAACATGATTATATGTTTGTTTGCTGCTTCTGGACTAGCTGTAAATAGTAATGCAATCATATGTTTGCATATCACTCGTCTTCCATCAGCATGAGGACAATTACATTTGGATTTTCTAGGATGTTCCATATCTATATAACAACGATATACATTGTTACCACTGCCTTTTACTTCAGCCTCATGCTGTGTTTCTGAAAGTGATTTTAAGTTAATGACGCATTCACTTTGATAATAATTAAAGCCTCTTTCTATAGAACGAATACTTGCTATATCAAGTAATCCCATGATGGTGCTCCTTTTATAAAATAATTAAAAATAGAAAATAAAATCCATAAGTATCTAAATTAATTTGTTTGATTTATCTATAGTTTATAACAAGTTTAGAATTATCGCATTCAATTGTAACTAAAATGAAAATGCTTGTACTAATTCTTTTGTATAAGGGTGTCTATCAACATTAAGTAATTCCTCTATCGCAAAATCATCAACGATTGCACCTTCCTTAATGACAATAATTCGATTAACTAAGCGTTGTAATACAGATAAGTCATGCGATATGACAACTAAATGATTTAAATTCGCAATAGTTTGCTCCTTTAATATACTTATTATATTTTGCTCAGCTATAACATCTAGATTTGATGTAATTTCATCACATATTAAAACACGAGGTTGTGCTAATAATGAACGCATAATATTAAATCTTTGTAACTGTCCACCACTCACTTCATTTGGATAGTTAGATAATAGTTGTGCATTTAAATCAAAGCTAGATAAATGTTGTAACAATAATTCTCGTTGATTGTCATCGGCTTTTATTCCACGATAATATTTTAGTGATTCTTTTAATGAGGCTTTCATAGTCCAGTCAGGATTAAAACTAGTCAATGCGTGTTGAAAAATTGGTAATACAGCATCATCACTTATATAAATTTCCCCATTAGTTGGCTTTAATAAGCCTAATAACAATGCCGCTAAAGTACTTTTACCACTACCACTTTCACCTAAAATTCCAACATTTTCACCGTCAGCTATGGATAGGCTTATCTTATTTAATATCGTATTCTTCTTATTATAGCTAAATGTCACATGTTTTAACTCAATCATTATAATCCCTCTTTAATTGTGTTCGATATTTAATTAAGAATTCGGTATAAGGTTGTAATGAATCGTACTTAAAGTGATTTATGTCACCATGCTCAACAATTTCACCATCTTTTATAACATTAATATAGTCACAATATTTTAAAACGTGACTTAAGTTATGTGTGATTATAAATAATGTTTGACCGTGTTCTTTTACAATGTGTTGAAGTAAATTCATAATTTTATAGCCGTTTATAACATCTAATGATGCCACTGGTTCATCTGCAATAATTAACTCAGGTTCTAGCATTAAAACGCTTGCGATATATACGCGTTCAAGTTGACCGCCAGAAAGTTGGAAACTGTACTTTTTCAATATTTCTTTGCCGCATAAGTTAACCGCCGACAATGCCTTGTCAATTTGAGATAGTGCTACTTCTTTACTAACTTTAAAATGAGTACGATATATTGCAATCAATTGTTTTTCTAATTTTGAATGGTCATTAAAACTTTCAGCATAATTTTGAGAAATATATCCAATGGTGCGACCGTAAAATTGATGCATGTTGTTTACATTTTTATTATAAAAGTAATAATGATCATAATGACAACTTAAATCAGGAGGTAAAAATTCTAGCAAAGCTTTTACCGTCAAACTCTTGCCTGCGCCACTTTCTCCAATTAAAGCGTTAATCTTTTGTGGGTAAATTTTCAGATTGATACCATTTATTAAAGTTTCACCTTTTTGATTCTTAATCATTAAATTTTGTATATCAATGAGACTCATAATACTCACCCCGTTGTTTCAACAATTTATCTCTTAGCGCGTCACCAGTTAGATTAAAAATTAAAATCGTTGTAGCAATGATGGAAGCAGGTGCAATGAGCATAATTGGATGTGATGAAATAAAATCTCTGCCAAGTTGCAACATAGCGCCCCACTCTGGTGTCGGTGGTTGAGCACCTAGACCTATGAAAGATAATGAGCTGATGTATAATATAATTTTTCCGAAATCAACCACCATCAAAACGATAATTGACGGCATAATCTTAGGGATTAAGTGTCGTAATAATATCACCCTTGTTGGTACATGAAATAATTTTGCCATTTTAATGTAAGGTTTGGTAAGCTCGCTATTTACAATACTTCTCGTTAATCTTGTATAATTCATCCATTTTATTATTGTAATTGCAATAACTAAATTCCAAATGCTTGGTTGAAAAAAACTTGCTAATGCTATCATGATAATAAATTCCGGTATACTTAATCCGATATCAATAATACGTAATATAATACGCTCTACCCATCCTTTTTTATATCCTGCAAGTAATCCGAATGTTATACCGATTATGACGATAGCGAATAATGTTAAGACAGTGATAAATAATGTTGATCGTGCGCCCACAATAACTCTCGTAAATAAATCACGACCATAGTCATCTGTTCCTAGTAAATGGCCCCAACTTATTGGCTCAAACGTTTGAGATAAGTTAACTTTTGTTGCATCAGCACTATTCACAAAGAATTGCAAAATTATCATAAGTATTAAATAAATGATAAATAGATAAAATATAAAATTATCTTTAGTCAAACCTCTAAGCATGTTGATCACCACTTTCTAAGATTGATGATACGTTTGAATTATTTTTTTGATTTTTAAAATGTAAACGTTGTTTTGGATCAAGGGATAGACTGAGTAAATCAGCAATTGTATTGATTAACACAACAAAAAAACCAATAAATAATACACATCCTTGTATAATTGGATAATCCCGAGATTTAATACTATCCATCAATAAGTAACCAATGCCAGGTATATCAAATAAATTTTCAATAACCACTGTACCACCAATGAGACTTCCAAGAGAAATACCTAATAATGGAATAATTGGTAAAAGTGTTGGCTTTAATAAATCATGAATTAATATATAACGTTCACTCATACCACGTAAGCGTGATGCTTTAACTACATTACTTTGATAAAGTGTGAGCAAATTTGATCGAACTAAGCGAATGATATACGCACACATTCCTAACGACAATGTAAAGACAGGTAATATAAACTGATTCCATAAAATGCTATCTATATTTAATAAATTGGTAAAAATGAATAATAATATAATACCAATAAAAAATGCTGGCAAACTGATTGATAAGGTTGACACTGTTCTAATCACTTTATCAGTCAATTTGTGATATCGTATTGCTGATAGTACACCTAATGGTATCGATATCGCTAATGACAAGATTAACGTTGAAAAAGATATAAGCAAAGTTGGCGGTGCATACTCAAATAGTGACTGTGTAACAGGTTCTTTAGTTTCTATACTACGTCCTAAATTTAATTGAAACAATTGTTTCATCCATTGCCACCACTGCGATACGAGTGAATCCTTTAAACCCAATTTTTCTTCAGTTGCATTTATTTGTTTTGCCGACACATGTGCCACATCGAGATGAAGTATTTTATCAACTGGATTTCCTGGAGATAATTTCATCAAAATGAAAGTTAGTGTTGAAATAACAAATAAAACAACTATCATTTGTATCAGTCTATGCAAAATAGACCTTATCATGAACATAAAAGTCCCCCTCCTTGTGTAAGTTAATCATATTTTGAATTTGTATGAGAATTACACACATTTTCATAACTTACAAATAAAGAACCACGATTCATTATAGTATTATACAAAAAGAAATTGAAGTAAATTTATTTATTTTGACAATAAACGCTTTTAAAATGAGTATTTTTATTCAGAGTTGATAACCTACAATTTAATATGAATTTACAACTTAAATTTGAACAAAACAAAAACAACTATAGCACTTTTAATAAATAAATCCGTTCATAAACTTCCATTAAAACAATTTTCAGGGGAAGTTTTTTATTTTGTGCATATAGTTGTTAAAATTTACTTTTTATCTTTACGGCGGAGTTCAGCACCCTCATAACCATATTTTTCAATTTGCTTTTCTAATTTACGAGCTTTTCTATCTTTACGCCAATTTCTAGTGAAATACCATAATAGAAAACTAATGATTAAACTCATGATAGCTAAAAATGCAGCATAACCTAATAATGGTTGATATTTTATATCTTGAAAATTTGGAATGAAAAAGGCAAGCACGCCTAAAACTACAAATGTAATTACTGCTGATACAAACCATTTATTCAAAACTAAGCAACAGAATACTGTTAATAAAATCATTATTAAAGTTGTGATCCATAAATAATTAGGCATATCGAATAATGTCATAACCATTCTCCTTTTATTTCAATACTTTCCTTGTATACATTTTATTATAAAATTTCAAAAAATTAAACAATGCTAGTCAGTTTCAATCTTCAATACATAATTTTTCAAGAGAAGTCATTGTATGCATATAGGTATAAAATCGTAACATTATCGTTTAGGCTCTAAAATTTTGTATAATGTATGTATTATACCAAAGGAGTGATTATATGTCTCAAGGTTTACCTTTAAGAGAAGATGTTCCAGTTTCAGAAACATGGGATTTAACAGATTTATTTAAAGATGATCAACAATACTATGAAAGCATAGAATCCTTACTGCAACAAGCAAATCAATTTCATCATACATATGTAACAACATTAAATTCAATCCAACAAATTAATGCTGCTTTAACTGAATTAGAAAATATTTTAATTGCATTAGATCGCTTAAGTAATTATGCTGAACTGCGTTTAAGTGTAGATACTAGTAATATAGAGGCACAAGTATTGAGCGCTAAATTAGCTACTACATACGGTAAAATTGTTAGCCAATTATCCTTTGTCGAGTCAGAAATACTTGAACTCCCAGAGGAAGTACTTCAACAATTAGTAGAATCATGTCCATATCAACACTATATTAAACAGTTAGTTAAGCAAAAGCCATTTCGATTATCTGCGTCAGTCGAACAAGTATTAGCAACTTTATCACCAACACTAAATAGTCCTTACGATTTATATGGTACGACAAAAATGTTAGATATCACGTTCGACTCATTTGAACATGAAGGTACAACGTACCCTGTCGACTATGCTACGTTTGAAAATGATTATGAAGATAATAAAGACCCTGAGTTTAGACGTAAAAGCTTCAAATCATTTAGTGATGCTCTTAGTAAATATCAACATACAACTGCGTCAACGTATAATATGCAAGTTCAACAAGAAAAAATTGAAGCTGATTTACGAGGATTTGAATCAGTCATCGATTACTTATTACATTCTCAAGAAGTAACTCGTGATATGTTTGACCGTCAAATCGATGTCATTATGCGTGACTTGGTGCCAGTTATGCAGAAATATGCCAAAATATTACAACGCATTCATGGATTAGATAAGATGCGTTTTGAAGATTTGAAAATTTCTGTAGACCCTGATTATGAACCAGAAATTTCAATTGAAGACTCAAAAAAATATATTTTCGGTGCATTAAGTGTTTTAGGTGATGACTATACAAACATGCTACGTGACGCTTATGATCAACGATGGATCGATTTCGCTCAAAATAAAGGTAAAGATACTGGTGCATTTTGTGCGAGTCCGTACTTTACGCATTCTTATGTTTTTATTTCTTGGACTGGAAAAATGGCCGAAGCATTTGTATTAGCACATGAATTAGGGCACGCAGGTCATTTTACATTAGCTCAAAAACATCAACCATACCTTGAATCAGAAGCATCAATGTACTTTGTTGAAGCGCCTTCTACAATGAATGAAATGTTAATGGCCAATTACTTGTTTAACACAAGTGAAAATCCAAGATTTAAACGCTGGGTTATTGGCTCTATTTTATCTAGAACATATTATCACAACATGGTAACCCATTTATTAGAAGCTGCATATCAGCGTGAAGTATATCGTAAAGTAGATCAAGGGGAGTCATTAAATGCGCCTACTTTAAATGATATTATGATAAATGTATATAAACAATTTTTCGGAGATGCAGTAGAAATGACTGAGGGTGCTGAATTAACATGGATGCGCCAACCTCATTACTATATGGGATTATATTCGTATACGTATTCTGCCGGCTTAACAATCGGCACTGTCGTTTCTCAAAAAATTAAAAATGAAGGTCAACCAGCTATTGATGCTTGGTTAGAAACATTGAAAAAAGGTGGAAGTGTATCACCTGTCGAACTTGCAAAAATTGCGGGTGTAGACATTACTACAGATCAGCCACTAAAATCTACAATACAATATATTTCTGATTTAGTAGATGAAGTTGAAAAATTAACAGATGAAATTGAGAAAGCAAATAACTAAGATGCGAGACATTTTATAGTAAAACAATATAAACCAAGATTTTCACATTATTAATTGTGAGAATCTTGGTTTTTTGAGGGTTTATGAATAATAGAAATGTATATTTATCGCAAGGGATTTATAGTAATAACTTAAAGTTATTGTTCGTAATGTGTACCTGTTAAATAAAAATAGACACTTTCAGCGATGTTAATAATATGATCACCAATACGTTCTAAATGTCTTGCTGCTAAATGAGCTTGAGCTGCAACAAATGGATCATTATCAATAAGATACGTTGCGTTAATAATATGACTATATAAGTCATCAATGTCTTGATCTCGTTCTATAATTTCTCTAATTAATACTGTGTCTTTCTTTTTAAATGCTTGGTCTAAATCTTTTAACATTAACATTGCTAATTTTCCCATTGTTTTTAAACGGGTTAATACATAATCGTCGGTAATTTTTGTACGCAAGCGAACATTCGCAATACTCGCTGCATTATCACCTATTCTCTCTAAATCTGAAGCGATTTTTAATGAAGAAATCATCATGCGCAAATCACTCGCAATGGGCTGTTGCTTCGTAATGAGCATAATCACTCGTTCATTAATATCATAATTTAATTGATTGATATGTTTATCATTTTTAACTGTTTGTCGTGCAAAACTTCTATCATCTATACTTAATGACTTTATACCATTTTCAATACTCACATAGACATTTGCACCTAATCGACGTAATTCTTTTATTAAATCATCAAGTTGCTCCTGATATCGTTGTCTAATAATTGCCATTATATATCAACCAAACCTTCCTGAAATATAATCTTCTGTCTTCTTATTTGATGGATTAGAGAAAATTTTATCTGTATCATCATATTCATTGACATATCCATTTAAGAAAAATGCAGTTTTATCCGATACACGAGCAGCTTGTTGCATATTATGTGTAACCATAATAATCGTATAGTTTTCTTTTAATTCTTGAACCAACTCTTCTACCCTTAATGTAGAAATTGGATCTAGGGCTGATGTCGGTTCATCCATTAAAATTACTTCAGGTTCAATTGCTAAACAACGCGCGATACAAACACGTTGTTGTTGCCCGCCGGATAAACTATATGCATTCGTGTGCAACCTATCTTTTAATTCATCCCAAATTGCTGCACCACGTAAAGATTTCTCAACAATTTCATCAAGAATTTTTTTATTTTTAATACCGTGAATCTTAGGACCATAAGTAATATTATCGTATATTGATTTCGGAAATGGATTTGGTTGTTGGAATACCATACCTACATTAGTACGTAATTGTTCCTTTGAATACTTTTGGTCAAAAATATCTTGATCACGATACAATATTTTACCAGCTGTTTTGACTGATGGCACTAACTCAACCATTCGATTTAGCGTTTTGATATATGTTGATTTTCCACAACCAGATGGTCCAATGATTGCAGTTATTTGATTTTCATAAATATCTAAATTAATATTTTGCAATGCATGATTATCTCCATACCATAAGTCTAAATTTTGAGTCGAATAAATAATTGGATGAGAATTGGCATCTCGTTTTGCTGTATGATGACTTTGCGAGCTGCCAAATGTATGACTTTGAGATATTTGTTTAGTTTGTGCAAGTGTTTGCGCCATATTTAAAACTCCCTTTTCAATAGATAAATGAGATAGTTTGTTTATATTAGAATTTTTTACTAAATTTGTTACGTAAAATAATCGCAACACCATTCATTAAGATTAAAATCACTAGTAAAACAATAATTCCTGCTGATGCAACATTTTGGAATTCTTCTTGTGGCATTTTAGCCCATGTGAAAATTTGGATAGGTAATGCTGAAAATTGATCTAAAATACTATTTGGTAGCGCTAATAAAATAGTTGGTATACCAATAAGTACAAGTGGCGCTGTTTCCCCTAGTGCACGTGATAAAGATAAAATGAATCCAGTTAATATTCCTGGTAATGCAGCTGGTAATACAACACGTCTTATTGTTTGCCACTTGTTCGCGCCTAAACCATATGATGCTTCACGAACAGAATTGGGTACTGCTCTAATCGCTTCTTGACTTGAAACAATAATAATTGGCAAAATCAGCAAAGTCATTGTAAGTGCTGCAGCCAATATGCTGTTGCCCATTTTTAAAGCTTCGATACCAGCACCACCTACAAACAATGTATAACCTAGTAAACCAAACACAACTGATGGTACACCAGCTAAATTTGAAATACTGATTTTGATAAATTGAGTAAATTTATTATTTTTCGCATATTCTTCTAAGTATATTGCCGTACCTATTCCTAAAATAATTGATAGTGGTATGATACTTAACATTAACCAAAGTGAACCGATTAACGCCCCTTTAATACCAGCCATGGATGGTGTTGAAGAAGAAAAGTTAGTGAAAAATTGTAAATTTAAATGACTTACCCCTTTAATCAATGTTTGAGTTAACAATGTAATAAGTACGACAAGCCCTAACAATGTACAAGCTAAAAATATTAATTTGAACACTTTATTTTTAATTGTTCTCGATGATAAATGCCTTTGGACTAACTGTTGATCGACGAGTGATTGTTTGTTACTATCTGTCGTTGCCATTTTAATACTCCTCTCTAAAACGTTTCGAAATCCATTGAGAAAGTAAATTCATGATTAATGTGAAAATAAATAGCGTGAAACCAACAGCATAGATACTGTAATAGATATTCGATCCGAAAGTTGCATCGCCTGTCGCTATTTCAACAATGTATCCCGTCATAGTCTGTATTGAACTTGTTAAACTTAATGATGAAGTTGGAGAACTACCTGCTGCTAAAGATACAATCATCGTTTCTCCAATGGCTCTTGATATTGCCAAAACAATTGAAGCTACAATACCTGATGTTGCTGCGGGAAGTACGACTCTTGTTGCTACTTCAAACTTAGTTGCACCAAGACCATAAGCACCTTCGCGGATTTTTTTAGGTACAGATGCCATTGCATCCTCACTTAAGCTGGTAATAAGCGGAACAATCATGATACCAACAACTAGACCAGGACTAATTGCATTAAATTCACCCAATCCAGGTATAATAGTTCTTAATACCGGTGTGACAAATGTTAAAGCGAAGAAACCAAATACGATTGTTGGAATACCTGCAAGAATTTCTAATATCGGCTTAATTATTCGACGTGAACGATCGCTTGCATATTCACTTAAATAAATGGCAGCACCTAAACCAACAGGTACAGCAAACACTGTTGCAATAACAGTAATTTTTAATGTCCCTATTATGAGTGCCCAAATCCCGAATTTGGGATTAGAGCCTGTAGGGTTCCATGTCGTTGAAAATAAAAACTCTGTTATTGGAATTCTTGTAAAAAAAGTGATTGTTTCTAAAAGTAAAGTGATTAAAATACCAAGTGTTGTCAATATAGATACTGCTGATATAGCAGCTAAAATAACTGGTATAATTTTGTCATTATGCTTCCCTTTTTTGCTATTGTTTTTTTCGATTAAAGCTTTGATATTAGTAGATGAAGTCATAATCAAACCTCTTTCTATTACTCCCAAAATAATTAAATTTGTAAAATAATGATGAATCACTATTTTAAGTCGATGAGCTTGTCGACTAACTGAATGTCAAGGTCAGCTTTTCGATCATTCAAGCGTCATACTCTAAATAATGATTCACCATATCAATCATGTTTTAAGATGAATTTGAAATTACATCTTATTATTTTTTATCGTCTGACTTTTTGTCGTCAGATTTTTGGTTTTTATCAATAAATGCCTTTAAATCATCTAATTGAGATTTATAATCTTTTTCTGGTGCCGCTACATAGCCTGCATCTTCTGCAGATTTACCTTTATCTTCTAAGACAAATTTGATAAATTCAGACATTACTTTATTTTCTTTTAATGCTTTTTCATTCACATAAATGAATAATGGTCTACTTAATGCATATGAATTATCTTGAATTGTTTTTTTCGTTGGTTCTGTTGCTTTGCCGTTTTCATCTTTAATTTTTACTTCTTTTAATTTATCTTTGTTTTGCACATAGAAGTTATAGCCAAAGTAACCGATACCTTCTTTATTTTTTGTTACAGAAGAAACGATTGCATTTGTATCAGCATTTTTCTCTGCTTTAATATCTTCTTTATTCATTACTTCATTTTCGAAGAAATCATAAGTACCATGACTTGAGTTAGGCGACACTGCATTTATTTTTTTATCTGGCCATTTACTATTTACATCTTTCCATGTTTTTGCTTTTCCAGAGTAAATTGCTTTAAGTTGCTGTTTGTCTAATTCATCAACAAAGTCATTTTCTTTGTTAACTGCAACCGTTACACCATCTTGTGCAATTTTAAACTCTTTGTATTTAATATTTTTATCTTGTAATTTTTGTTTCTCTTCATCTTTAATTGGTCTTGAAGCATCAGCAAAGTCGATATCTCCTGCAATGAATTTTTGGAAACCAGCACCAGTACCAGCTTGTCCTGCTGAGATTTTAGCATCTGAGTGATCTTGAGCCCATTTTTCATTTAATTTTTCAATAATTGGTGCTACTGTTGATGATCCATCACCTTTTGCTTCCCCTTTTAAATCGCTATTACCACTACCACCATTACCGCCACCACAAGCGCCTAATAATAGTGTTGCACCTAAAGCTGTAGTACCAACAAATTGCCATTTTTTCATTGAAATATCCTCCCTGTATGAAACACAAATAGTATTTGTATTGATTACATCTTTATCTTAACCTTGAATTATTAACCTCATTTTTAGAAACTGTAAATCTTCGATAAAGCTTTGTTAAGAAATCGTAAATATTAATTTTTGTTGTTTTATAAAATATTGATTCATAGGTAAAATTAAAATGTTTCTGGAAGAATTATCGAAATTTAAATATGGACAATAAAAATGGACAGACGAAAAACTATTTCATCAGTCCGATTTAATATTGAACATAAAACAACACGCATCCTAAGAAGCGTGTTGTTTGTATTTATTCTTTTGAGTCAATTCGACTCCAACCTTTTTTAGTTAAAGTGATTTTACCTGTTTCTATATTAATAATCTTCTGTTTATATAAGTGGCCGATTGCACGTTTGAATGAACCTTTACTCATATTAAATACTTCTTTAATTGCTTCAGGGCTTGATTTGTCCCAGAAAGGTAATTCACCATCATATTCAACTAGTAAATCAAAGATGACTTGGCCGTCATCGTCTAAACGTTCATGCGCAAGTGGTAAAAATGAACCGTTTAGCTCACCTTTATCGTTATGTCCAATAATTCTAACTTGAACAGATTCACCTAATCGCGGTTCCGCTTTACGTTCTGATTCATGTACAAAAATTTTGTAACCTGATTCGCTTAATAAGAAGCTTCCAATTCGTAATACGCGGTATGGTTTGGCTTCAATAACTTCATTTTTTAAATTATCATCGTGTACAGGTGTAAACATGTTTTCTACTACAGATTCACTTGCTAAACGCCCATACATATGATTTTCACGATCAATTCGTAATGTAACTAGCAAATGATCTCCTGGTTGTGGCCATAGTGATTTCACTTTTGGTAAGTCTTCCCATGGTACTAAAACTTCACGAGGTAATCCGACATCTATGCGTGCTCCATCGCGATCCGTTTTAAGTACTTTAGCAAAATCATATTTATCTTTCGTAATATCAGGCATATTTTGAGTTGCAAATAATTCACCTGAACGGTTTGGATAAATGAAGAAACTATATTCTTCACCTACTTCTAATTCATCATCATCGTTCATTTCTGATTGGTTTAATTTAACGTTTTCACCATTTGGTCCTTTTAAAAGGTAAGTTGAGCCTTGTAACCCTACTACTTCAAGGAATTCTATAGAACCTACTATATCTTTGTCTAATGCCATGTTATTCTCCTTCGATTCTTGTATTCTTAATTATTATAACATGTGTGAGTCAATCTATCATTACAACTTATATGAGGTCGAAACTGTGACGATTATATGATATAATTCTTCCGTTAGAATATCGAATGAAAAAAGGAGAAAATGCATGTTACAAGTAACTGATGTCAGTTTGCGTTTTGGAGATCGTAAACTATTTGAAGATGTAAATATTAAATTTACAGAAGGTAATTGTTATGGATTAATTGGTGCGAATGGTGCAGGTAAATCAACATTCTTAAAAATATTATCTGGAGAATTAGATTCTCAAACAGGTCACGTTTCATTAGGTAAAAATGAACGTCTAGCTGTTTTAAAACAGGACCACTATGCTTATGAAGATGAACGCGTGCTAGATGTTGTAATCAAAGGTCATGAACGTCTTTATGAAGTTATGAAAGAAAAAGATGAAATTTATATGAAACCAGATTTCAGTGATGAAGACGGAATTCGTGCTGCTGAACTTGAAGGCGAATTTGCAGAAATGAATGGTTGGAATGCTGAAGCTGATGCAGCTAACCTTTTATCTGGTTTAGGTATTGACCCAACTTTACATGACAAAAAAATGGCTGAATTAGAAAACAATCAAAAAATCAAAGTATTATTAGCGCAAAGTTTATTCGGTGAACCAGACGTTCTTTTACTAGATGAGCCTACAAACGGACTTGATATACCGGCAATCAGTTGGTTAGAAGATTTCTTAATAAACTTCGATAATACTGTTATCGTAGTATCACATGACCGTCATTTCTTAAATAACGTATGTACTCATATCGCTGATTTAGACTTTGGTAAAATTAAAGTTTATGTTGGCAACTATGATTTTTGGTATCAATCTAGCCAGTTAGCACAAAAGATGGCTCAAGAACAAAACAAGAAAAAAGAAGAAAAAATGAAAGAGTTACAAGACTTTATTGCACGTTTCTCAGCTAATGCTTCTAAATCAAAACAAGCAACAAGTCGTAAAAAACAACTTGAAAAAATTGAATTAGATGATATTCAACCATCATCAAGAAGATATCCTTTCGTTAAATTTACACCTGAGCGTGAAATCGGTAATGATTTATTAATCGTTCAAAACCTTTCTAAAACAATCGACGGTGAAAAAGTATTAGATAATGTTTCATTTACAATGAATCCAAATGATAAAGCAATTTTAATTGGAGATAGTGAAATTGCGAAAACAACTTTGCTTAAAATATTAGCAGGTGAAATGGAACCAGATGAAGGTTCTTATAAATGGGGTGTCACTACATCATTAAGTTACTTCCCTAAAGATAACTCAGAATTCTTTGAAGGTGTAAATATGAACCTTGTAGATTGGTTGAGACAATATGCGCCTGAAGATGAACAAACTGAAACATTTTTACGTGGTTTCTTAGGTCGTATGTTATTTAGTGGTGAAGAAGTTAAGAAAAAAGCCAGTGTTCTTTCAGGTGGAGAAAAAGTTCGTTGTATGCTAAGTAAAATGATGTTATCAAGTGCAAACGTTCTTTTACTTGATGAACCGACAAACCATTTAGACTTAGAAAGTATTACTGCTGTCAATGATGGTCTTAAATCGTTTAAAGGTTCTATTATCTTTACTTCATATGACTTTGAATTTATCAATACTATCGCAAACCGTGTTATCGATTTAAATAAACAAGGTGGCGTTTCAAAAGAAATTCCTTATGAAGAATACTTGCAGGAAATTGGCGTTCTTAAATAAGCTGAGACTTAAAATCTCAATAACATATAATAATTAAAAGAGTTCGGCGAACATCTCAATGCAGATTTAGTGTTAAGGTGTTCGCCTTTTATTCATGCCACTTTATTTTCTGTCCCCTACTCAACATTCCATTAATGATTATCTGCTACTAAAAATTGTGTCCTGAATAATCCGCAGTGGTTTATACATAATTAAAATATTTTTAACAACGCTATACAGGAGAGGCACACACGAATCATATTAAATAAATCACTTTTTCACTTTGAATTTTCTGCTAATTCCAAAAAATCTAAATTATCGGTTTACATTCATAATTGTCATATGTATAATGAACACATACCAATTTAATAATATTTTGATGAGGCGCATCAATCATGAGTAAAGTTTAGATAACTGTCTGCTAACAGCTAAACTTGAAAGGGTGCGATGCCGAAGCGATTATAATAGCAGTTATAATTTGTTGGACTTTTTGGTTAAGAGCTGAGAGTTTGTCATTATTTAAAAATAATGGAGTGCATCACTTGTATATAGATTAAGAGCAAGTTCGCATTCCGAACTTGCTCTTTTTATATTATTGTGAGCCTTTCTTTTTAATTAGGAGGATTATATGGTGACAAGAAGTGTGTTAAAATTTGGCGGATCATCCGTCAGTGATTTTACAAAAATAAAAAATATAGCCGAAATGTTAAAATCACGAGTAAGTCAAGACGAACAACTCATCGTCGTTGTAAGTGCTATGGGTAATACAACCGATCAATTGATGACGAATGTATCGACATTAACGAAAGCACCAAAACAGCAGGAGCTTGCGCTACTATTAACAACTGGCGAGCAACAAACAGTCTCTTATTTATCGATGGTATTAAATGATATCGGTGTCAGAGCAAAAGCTATGACTGGCTATCAGGCGGGTATTAAAACAATTGGTCATCATTTAAAAAGCAAAATTGCTCAAATTAATCCTCAAACATTTGAACATGCCTTTCAAGATAATGATATTTTAGTCATTGCAGGATTTCAAGGTATCAATGAGCATCAAGAATTAACGACCTTAGGTAGAGGTGGTTCTGATACGACAGCAGTGGCACTTGCAGTCAGCAATCAAATTCCATGCGAAATCTATACAGATGTTGATGGCGTATACGCAACTGACCCTAGATTATTGCCAAAAGCAAAACGACTCGACGTTGTATCATATGAAGAAATGATGGAAATGAGTGCTCTAGGTGCAGGTGTTCTTGAAACTAGAAGTGTTGAATTAGCTAAAAATTATAATATCCCCATTTATTTAGGGAAAACATTATCAAATACGAAAGGAACATGGATTATGTCAAATGAAGAAATATTAGAGAAAAAAGCAGTGACAGGTGTGGCATTAGACAAACATATGATGCATGTCACGATTAGCTATCCCCTGCCCGACAATAAATTGCTCACACAATTATTTACAGAACTTGAAGAGGGATCAGTAAATGTAGATATGATTTCACAAATCGTAAATTTAGAAGGATTACAATTATCTTTTACAATTAAAGATAGTGATTACCAACAAATTTCAATGATTCTAGAAACTTTGCAAAAGCAATTTGAAGCATTAGCTTATAAAATCAATGAGCACTATGTCAAAATTTCATTAATCGGTTCTGGAATGAGAGATATGTCAGGTGTTGCATCACAAGCATTTTTAACATTGATTGAAAATAACATACCATTTTACCAAACAACAACCTCAGAAATTAGTATTTCATATGTTATCGATAATTTTAATGGTCAATTAGCAGTAGAAAAACTATATGACGCATTTAATATTTAATGGTAGAATTATTATTAAAAATATTCTAAAAATTGGAAATTATTACAAAATGGAGTGACTAGATATGACAAAATTAGCAGTAGTTGGTGCGACAGGATTAGTAGGTACTAAAATGTTAGAAACTTTAAATCGTAAAAATATTCCTTTCGATGAATTAGTGTTATTTTCATCAGCACGTTCTGCAGGGCAAGATATTGAATTTCAAGGAAAAACATATACAGTTCAAGAGTTGACTGATGATCGTGCAAGTGAACATTTCGATTATGTTTTAATGAGTGCTGGTGGCGGAACAAGTGAACATTTCGCCCCACTATTCGAAAAAGCTGGAGCAATCGTTATTGACAATTCGAGTCAATGGCGTATGGCAAAGGATATAGATTTAATTGTACCAGAGGTCAATGAACCAACATTTACAAGAGGCATTATTGCAAATCCAAACTGTTCAACAATACAATCTGTTGTTCCATTAAAAATATTACAAGATGCATATGGTTTAAAACGCGTTGCATATACAACGTATCAAGCAGTTTCAGGTTTAGGAATGAAAGGTAAAAAAGATTTAGCTGAGGGCGTAAATGGTAAAGCTCCTGAAGCATATCCACATCCAATTTATAATAACGTATTACCTCATATTGATGTTTTCTTAGAAAATGGGTATACAAAAGAAGAACAAAAAATGATTGATGAAACTAGAAAAATCTTAAATGCGCCAGATTTAAAAGTAACTGCAACATGTGCACGTGTCCCGGTTCAAGATAGCCATAGTGTTGAAATTGATGTAACACTTGATAAAGAAACAACAGCAGAAGATATTAAAGCATTATTTGATCAAGATGCACGTGTTGTATTAGTAGACAACCCAGAAAATAACGAATATCCAATGGCTATTAATTCTACAAATAAAGATGAGGTATTTGTTGGACGTATTCGTCGAGATGATTCATTGGATAATACCTTCCATGTATGGTGTACATCAGATAATTTATTAAAAGGTGCTGCATTAAATGCCGTACAAGTATTGGAACAAGTCATGCGTTTAAAAGGAGCGAATTAAAATGACACATTTATTTGAGGGTGTTGGCGTTGCACTTACAACCCCTTTCACAAATAACAAAGTTAACCTTGAAGCTTTAAAAGCACACGTTAATTTTTTACTAGAAAATAATACGCAAGCAATTATTGTTAATGGTACGACAGCAGAGAGTCCGACACTGACGACTGAGGAAAAAGAATTAACCTTAAAGACAGTCATTGATCTTGTGGATAAACGAATCCCTGTCATAGCTGGAACTGGTACGAATGATACTGAAAAATCAATACATGCATCACTACAAGCAAAAGCATTAGGTGCTGATGCAATCATGTTAATTACACCCTACTACAATAAAACGAATCAACGTGGATTAATTAAACATTTTGAAACCATTGCAAATTCAGTTGAGTTGCCAGTCATTTTATATAATGTGCCATCAAGAACAAATATGACAATCGATCCAGAAACGGTAGAAACATTAAGTCATCATCCTTATATTGTAGCTTTAAAAGATGCTACTAATGATTTTGACTATTTAGAAGAAGTGCAAAAACGAATTAATACAAATACATTTGCACTATATAGTGGTAACGATGACAATGTTGTCGAATATTATCGACGTGGCGGTAAAGGGGTAATTTCTGTCATTGCAAATGTAATTCCTAAAGAATTTCAAGCGTTATACGATGCTCAACAAAGTGGTAAAGATATTCAAAATCAATTTAAACCTGTCAGTACATTACTATCAGCCCTATCAGTTGATATTAATCCAATTCCAATTAAAGCTTTAACAAGCTATTTAGGATTTGGTGAATATGAATTACGCTTACCTTTAATTACACTAGATGAAGCAGATACTAAAGTACTTCGAGACGCATACGACACATATAAAGCGGGTGAAAATGAATGAAGTTATTACTAATTGGCTATGGTGCAATGAATCAACGCGTTGCAAGATTAGCCGAAGAAAGAGGACATAAAATCGTTGGTGTTATTGAACATACGCCAAAAGAAACAACACCATATAAACAATATCAACATATTGCAGATGTCAAAGATGCTGATGTTGCAATTGATTTTTCAAATCCCAATCTATTATTTCCTTTATTAGATGAAGCTTTTCAGTTACCCTTAGTGATTGCAACTACTGGTGAAAAAGATAAACTACTAAATAAGTTAGACGCGTTAAGTAAAGACATGCCTGTATTTTTTAGTGCAAATATGAGTTATGGTGTTCATGCACTAACTAAAATTTTAGCAACTGCTGTTCCCCTACTTGACGATTTTGATATCGAATTGACGGAGGCTCATCATAATAAAAAAGTAGATGCTCCAAGTGGTACACTGGAAAAATTGTATGACGTAATTGCGTCTTTAAAAGAAAATGCAACACCTGTATATGATAGACATGAACTAATTGAAAAACGAAAACCACAAGATATTGGTATTCACTCGATTCGTGGTGGCACGATTGTAGGCGAACATGAAGTGTTATTTGCAGGCACTGATGAAACAATTCAAATCACACATCGTGCACAGTCAAAAGATATTTTTGCAAATGGTGCTATTCAAGCAGCAGAACGTTTAATCAATAAACCAAACGGCTTTTATACGTTTGATAATCTATAAACATATTAAAGGAGAATTAATTATTTATGGTACAACATTTAACAGCTGAAGAAATTATTCAATATATAAGTGACGCGAAAAAATCTACACCATTAAAAGTATATGTAAACGGTGATTTTAACAGCATCACATTTCCAAAAAGTTTTAAAGTGTTCGGTTCAGAACAATCTAAAGTTATCTTTTGTGAAGCAGATGATTGGAAACCTTTTTACGAAACATATGGAAGCAAATTTGAAGATGTAGAAATTGAAATGGATCGTCGTAACTCTGCTATTCCATTAAAAGATTTAACAAATACAAATGCTCGTATTGAACCAGGAGCATTTATCAGAGAGCAAGCTATTATAGAAGATGGTGCCGTTGTTATGATGGGTGCAACAATTAATATTGGTGCTGTCGTTGGTGAAGGTACAATGATTGATATGAATGCTACATTAGGTGGTCGTGCAACGACTGGTAAAAATGTGCATGTTGGTGCTGGCGCAGTATTGGCAGGTGTAATTGAGCCCCCTAGTGCTTCACCAGTCATTATTGAAGATGACGTATTAATTGGTGCAAATGCAGTTATTTTAGAAGGCGTACGTGTTGGTAAAGGTGCTATCGTTGCAGCAGGTGCTATTGTTACGCAAGATGTACCAGCTGGTGCAGTTGTCGCTGGTACGCCTGCTAAGGTGATTAAACAAGCTTCTGATGTACAAGATACTAAAAAAGAAATTGTAGCAGCATTAAGAAAATTAAATGACTAATTACGTCAACGTATAATAATTCTAAGGTTGAGATACGGTTATGTCTCAACCTTATTGTTTATATTTTCATATATTAAAAAGTAAAGTTTTCAAAATGAGTTACACTATAATTAAAGTAATTTAACATAAAGGATTGATAATTATGAATGAATTAGAATTTGTTACGAAGCATCGTCGTCATTTGCATCAACATCCTGAACTTAGCTTACATGAATTTGAAACCACAGCTTACATCAAAGCATTTTTAGATAGTTTAAATATTCAATATGACTGCCCATTAGAAACTGGAGTCATTGCATACTTAGAAGGTAATGGCTCTCATACTATAGCATATAGAGCTGATATTGATGCGCTACCTATTTTAGAAGAAAATGATGTACCTTATCGTAGTCAAAATGATCATGTAATGCATGCATGTGGTCATGATGGACATACAACTGCATTAATGCTATTTGTACAACGTTGTAAAGAGATGCAAGATGCCGGACAATTACCGCAGAATGTCGTTTTCATTTTCCAACCTGCAGAAGAAACAGGTGGCGGTGCAAATCGGTTAATTCAAGCAAATGCTTTTGAAAAATATCCAATTGAAGCGGTATTTGGTATACACGTTAACCCATTTGCTGATGAAGGGATTGCAGTTATTAGAGACGAAGAAATTACAGCTAGCGCAACAGAATATCGCTTTTTCTTAAAAGGATTATCAAGTCATGTAGCTGATAAAGAACAAGGTCATTCATGTGGCGAAGCGTTACAACATGTCTTAACTCAAATATCACAAATTCAACAATTTCATCTCAATGGTTTGAAACGAAATATCGTTCATATTGGTCACTTTGAAGCTGGTGAAGCGATTAATACAGTGCCAAGTAATGGTTATTTAGAAGGTACTATTCGTACATATGATATTGATGATTTAACTATTGTTAAAAATCAAATGCTCAAAATAGCCGAAAGTGTAAAACTATTGTTCAATGTTAATTGTGAAGTTAAATTTGCAGAGGGATACCCTCCTACTATCAATAGTCCAAAGTTACGTGCTCAAGTAGAACAAGCATTGATTCAAGCAAAGTTAGATGTATATGACAAACCGACACCATTTTTATTCGGTGAAGATTTTAGCTTCTACGGACAAAAGCTTGCACCGGCTTATTTTGTATTTGTTGGTACACGTAACGAAGATAAAGACTTTGTTACAGGTTTACACACATCACATTTAAATTTCGATGAAAAAGTGTTGATTGATGTAGCTAATTTTTATGAAAATTTATTAATAAATTACAAAGAGGTGTAGTACATTGACAGCAACATGGTCTGTAAATACGAACACATTTTTACAAAATGCAATAACAGTTAAAAACAATCAACCAATAATGGCAGTTGTAAAAAACAATGCATACCACTATGACCTAGAATTTGCTGTATCCCAATTTATCCATGCAGGCATTGATACATTTAGTACTACGTCATTACGTGAAGCGATTAGAGTTAGACAACTTGCACCCCATGCAACGATATTCTTAATGAATGCAGTTTATGATTTCAATTTAGTCCGTGAGCATGATATCCATATGACTTTGCCTTCTTTGACATTTTATTATGAACATAAAGAAGACTTGGCTGATATTCATGTTCACTTAGAATTTGAAAATTTATTACATCGTTCAGGATTGAAAAATTTAAAAGAAATTAAAGAAGTTTTGGAAGATCATCAACAAAATCAAAATGCAAAAATGATAATAAGTGGTTTGTGGACTCATTTTGGATACGCTGATGAGTTTGATGTGCCAGATTATCGCATTGAACGTGAACAATGGATGGAAATTGTTCAAACGCTTCTATCTGAAGGCTATCAATTTGACCTAATACATGCACAAAATAGCGCAAGTTTTTATCGTGAAGAACAAGAATTACTCCCCCACCATACACACGCACGTATAGGTATTGCACTATATGGTTCTAGACCATACAGCTCATTACATCAGAAAGACATAGTTCAATCTTTAACAGTAAAAGCTAATGTGATTCAAATACGTGAAGTTCAAGCTGGTGATTATTGTGGTTACAGCTTTGCATTTGAAGCAACGAAAGATTATACAAAGCTAGCTGTTGTTGATATTGGTTATGGTGATGGGATTTTAAGAACACGATCAAAACATGAAGCGTTAATTAATGGCAAGCGTTACCCGATTCGTGCATTAATGATGAGTCACATGTTTGTTGAAGTAGATGATAATGTACATGCACAAGATGAAGTTATTCTTTATAATAATGATATACGCATTGATGAATACACTTTTAAAGGTGTAGGTGCAAATTCTGAACAATTAAGTGCAATGAATCACGATTCTTTAAAAAAGGAGTACATTTCAAATGACTGTTAAATATAATCAAAACGGTGAATTAACAATGGATGGAATTAGTTTAAAAACGATTGCCCAAAGCTTCGGTACCCCTACCATTGTTTATGATGAATTACAAATTAGAGAACAAATGCGTCGTTACCATCGTGCATTTAAAGATAGTGGCTTAAAATATAATATTTCATATGCTTCTAAGGCATTTACTTGTCTTCAAATGGTCAAACTTGTATCTGAAGAAGATTTACAATTAGATGTTGTATCTGAAGGTGAATTATACACAGCATTAGAAGCTGGTTTCGAACCAAGTCGCATTCATTTTCACGGTAACAATAAGACGAAACATGAAATTAGATACGCTTTAGAAAATAAGATAGGATATTTTGTGATTGATTCATTAGAAGAAATTGATTTAATCGACCGATATGCTAATGATACTGTTCAAGTTGTAGTACGTGTGAATCCAGGTGTTGAAGCACATACACATGAATTTATCCAAACTGGTCAAGAAGATAGTAAATTTGGATTATCAATTCAATATGGCTTGGCTAAAACTGCTATTGAAAAAGTACAACAATCCAAACATTTAAAATTGAAAGGTGTTCACTGTCATATTGGGTCACAAATTGAAGGAACAGAAGCGTTTATCGAAACTGCTAGAATTGTTCTTCGTTGGTTAAAAGATCAAGGCATTCAAGTTGAATTATTGAACCTTGGCGGAGGATTTGGCATTAAATATGTTGAAGGTGACGTAAGCTTCCCTATCGAAGAAGGCATTAAAGCCATTACAGATGCGATAAAATCTGAAGTAAAAGTTCTAGATATGGAAACACCTGAAATTGGTATTGAACCTGGCCGTTCTATAGTCGGTGAAGCTGGTGTTACTTTATATGAAGTAGGTACAATAAAAGAAATTCCTGGTATTAATAAGTATATTTCAATAGACGGCGGTATGAGTGATCATATCAGAACAGCACTTTATGATGCTAAGTATCAAGCATTACTTATCAACAGAAATGAAGAAGCAGACGATACTGTAACGATTGCTGGAAAATTATGTGAGTCTGGTGATATCATCATTAAAGATGCTAAATTACCGTCATCAGTTAAACGTGGTGACTATCTTGCTATATTGTCAACAGGTGCATATCATTATTCTATGGCTTCAAATTATAATCAAATGCAAAAACCATCTGTATTTTTCTTGAAGGATGGCAAGGCACGCGAAGTCGTCAAACGTCAATCGTTAAGACAATTGATTATTAATGATACGAAATAAAAATAAACAAAGTAATCCCCTAGCCACAAAAAACTGTGTCTTAGGGGATTTTATTAGTTTATATTTAGATAATCATGTAATTTTAGGTGTCCAGCAATAACATGTATTTAAACCAATTTTAAAACCGTATTATCTTCGAGGTTAAGGTTAAGCTTTGCCTCTAACTTGCTTCTTTAAATAGTACAAAACGATAAAAATAAGCATCAAATATAATGTAAAGAAAACTATTTCATCAAAGCCAAAATCTTTACTTGTAATTAATATATCAATGTCCTCTAAATCCATCATTTCAGTTTTAATGTAACTATTAAATCTTGGTAAATCCATCAAATGAACATTGTAAATATAATAATAAAAGTCGATAAATAAAATGTTAAAGAATATGTATGTCTTATCTAGATTAGTTTTAAAAAATAAAATACCTGATATTGTCATTGGGATCACCAGTATAAGCATCATTGCTACTAAAATATTAATATTTAATCCTATTGCCGATAATATGCCAAATATCAATAAATTAGCAACTAAACTAAGAATAAGATATTTCATAAATTCACCTCATCGTTGTACACCATAATTACATTATATAAACATTTTTTTCTATTGCAAACAACGTTAAGTACGTAAAAAAAGAGTGCTCAATTTGATATTGGCACTCAAAGCGTGAAATATTAGTAATAAGCATATAAAAACACCTTACATCTTGGTAAGGTGTTAGTTAAAATCAATGATTATAATCTAAGAATTATAGTTTAACAACGTTTGCAGCTTGAGGACCGCGGTCGCCTTCAACTACTTCAAACTCAACAGCTTGACCTTCTTCTAAAGATTTGTAACCATCTTGGTTAATTGCTGAAAAATGTACGAATACGTCATTTTCTCCTTCAACTTCGATAAAGCCGAATCCTTTTTCAGCGTTAAACCATTTAACTGTACCTTGTTTCATAATCTGAAACCTCCAAGACTAAAATTCATTCAATATGCTTATTCGCATATTACAAAAAATACATGCAAATTTCACTCAAATATTCTTTGCAATATGGAATAATCATCTGCTTAACTTGTATTATAGTGCAGTTATTACCAAATTGCAATACAATAATAAAAAATATTCATTTAATCAATTATTGGTAGTTTATAATATACTTCATTATTTTGTAAAACAATGAAACTATAAAATATTTGTAAATCTTCTTCACAATCTTCGCAATAGTTCATATCACAATTATTATAAAATGCATAGATATTATATTTTCCTGTGACATAATTATCAAATTTAACTTTGCAATGATTAATTAATTGTTGATAGTGTTTAAGCATATCATCAAAAGTCTGATATTCATACTTTTCAACAATGTTATCTGGCCAGTCACTGAATAACCACCATCCCTCATAATCGGCTCTAATTTTGGTAACTGTCCACATTATTAAAGACCCCTTCCATACTTCAAGAACTATATACTTATTTTTAAACCTTTCGCCTCTGAAAATCAAGTTTGACGACTCGAAACAATCATGATGAGTCTATAGTAATTATTAGTTTTTTTAAGTAAAACTACGTATAATAACAATATGAGGTGGTAAATATGAGACATGTACTTTTGCAAGTATTCGGGCGCGTACAAGGCGTCGGATTTAGATATTTTACTCAGCGTATTGCAATGAAATATAACATAGTCGGAACGGTTCAAAATGTAGATGATTATGTAGAGATATATGCACAAGGGGATGAAAAAGATATAGATAGATTTTTACAAAGTGTAATTGATGGTGCATCACCAGCATCTGATGTGACAAGCCATCACTTAGAAGAATTAGAACTTAACCAAACATTATCAGATTTTAGAACAATATAAAATGCTAAATAAAGGAAGATGACAGTGAGATATAATATTTCGCATATTTTTGGGGTGTTAGGGGGAATTCCTGTAGCGTTTTTAGTAAGCATTTTGGGGATGATTGCGCTCGATGTGTCATTTTTAATAGATATGTCACTTGGTGCTGTTGGCTTTGTATTAACATACTTACCGATACAAAAATTCACTTCACGTAAATATTTAAACGAAATTGGTTTGACTAGAAAAGATTATCGTTATATTCGAAATCAGTTAAACCACACACACCAGAAGCTTAGAGGAATTTTAAAAACTTATGTAAATATAAGATCAATTAAAGATTTTAGACAAATTAATGATATATACCAAATTTCACGTTCTATTTATACAACGGTAAGACAAAGACCTGCATCATTTTATAAAGTTGAAGGCTTTTTTTATTCTCATATTGATAACGCGCTTAATTTAGTTGACGCGTATACTCGGCTTGCTAAAATGCCTAAAAAATCAATCAATGAACAACAAAAATTAGAACAGACACGAATTACTTTGGATGAAGTTAAACGAACACTGATTGCCGATTTAAAACGTCTAAATGAAGATGATTATGAACGTTTAGATATTGAAATGCAATTAAACAAGTTACATCAAAAACAGCATCAAGATTGATGTAAAATAGCAATTATTGGAGAGATGATAGATGACTGAAAAGAAAAGTTTCCAAGAAAGCCATCCACTCGATGATTTTATAAATGAAAAGCAAATAACAAATTCGACTATTCAGAAACAACAACTAACAATAGAGCAACAAAAACATATAGATTCAATTAGTAGACAAATAAATCCCCAAGACAATGAAGGTTTATTAACATTTGGGTCTGATTTACAAAAGCAAATGTCTCAGTTTTCACATCAAATGTTGGATGAAGTACAAAGTAAAGACGTAGGTCCGATTGGGGATACTTTATCAGACCTCATGTCAAAATTAAAATCAGTGAATCCAAATGAGTTAAATACGGAGAAAAATTCTCTGTTAAAAAAAATCTTTAGCAGAGCCAAATCTTCTATCAATGAAATTTTTTCAAGAATGCAATCTGTCAGTGCTCAAGTGGATCGTATAACAATTCAACTTCAGAAACATCAAAGTCATTTAACAAGAGATGTTGAGTTATTGGACACATTATATGATAAAAACAAGCAATATTTTGATGACCTATCCTTGCATATTATTGCAGCACAACAGAAAAAATTACAATTGGAAACTGAAACACTTCCTCAATTACAACAGCAAGCACAACAGTCTACAAACCAAATGGAAATACAAGATGTTGCAGATATGCAGCAATTTATAGACAGACTAGATAAACGAATATACGATTTACAACTTTCAAGACAGATTGCGTTGCAGACTGCGCCACAAATTAGAATGATTCAAAATGTTAACCAAGCTCTTGCCGAAAAAATTCAAAGCTCTATTTTAACAAGTATTCCTTTATGGAAAAACCAAATGGCCATTGCATTAACACTTATGAGACAACGAAATGCAGTTGCAGCACAACGAGCTGTTACAGATACAACAAACGATTTATTAACGGCCAATGCTGAAATGCTTAAACAAAATGCCATAGAAACAGCAACGGAAAATGAGCGTGGTATTGTTGACCTTGATACGTTAAAACGTACGCAGAACAATATTATTGAAACAATTGAAGAAACTCTAATAATTCAACAAAAAGGTCGAGAAGAACGACAATTAGCTGAAAAAGAATTACAACAATTAGAAGAAGATTTAAAGTCACATGTAGTGAATATTAAAGGACCGAATCATAAATCATAGATTATGCATAATTAACAAAAAAGGAAGCACTTTCAATTGAATGATTGAGTGCTTCCTTTTTATTATTCTTGTTGATATTTAATCGGATTTTGTTTTACAAATATGCCAATAATGTAGCCTAAAATCGTGGCTATGATTGCTACTGGAAACCATTCTAATGAATATGATCTAAGTGGCAATGCTTCAATAAAACTAATTTTCATCCAACCGAATTTACTAATAACACTAAAAATTGACAATATAAAAACGATTGTAACTGGTATTTGTTGTGAAATACGTTTTGTTGGTATAAATTTTGCAATTAAAATTAATAATACGACTGTTATTGCAACAGGATATACTATGCTTAATACCGGAATTGACATTGATATGACAGCATTTAAACCTTGATTTGCAATTATAAAACTCATTAAAATGAAGATAATAACGAATGCTTTATACGATACTTGTGGAATAATTCTATGGAAATATTCTGAAACTGCAACTATAAGACCGCATGCCGTCGTAAGACATGCTAACGCTACAATAATACCTAATAAATATTTACCAAACGACCCAAAGCCAGTTGCAGCCATACTCGTCAATAAGTATGTTCCGATGTTGCGATCTTTAGAATTCAACTCCTGTAATGTCGCATCACTTACAGGCATATGATTTCCAATAAAACCTAGTGAGATGTAAATAAAAATCAAAGCTACGGCTGCTATTAAGCCAGCAGTCAAAGTTTGCTTGAATATTTGATTCGTTTTAGTAATTCCAGTTAGTTTCACTGCATTAACAACAATCATTGAAAATGCAATTGCTGCAATGGCATCCATTGTTAAATAGCCTTGTGTAAAACCTTCTGCAAAACTAGAAAAATTAGAATGATATAATGTTTCATTACCCTTTCCAGCACCGTTCCCACTAAAGTCTACAAACCCTTTAATAATCATCGCTAAAATAGTAATTAATAATAGCGGTGTTAATAGCGAACCTATACGATCGATTAACTTGGATGGATTTAAACAAATATACAATACTACTAAAAAGTAGATAATAGTAAAAATAAATAAAGCTACACTACTGTTACTATGTATAATTGGTGTAATTGTCATTTCAAATGAAGTTGATGCAGTTCTCGGTATTGCAAAAAGTGGACCTATAGTCAAATATATAATAACTAAGAACAATATTGAAAATTTAGGTGATATTTTATTTAATGCTCCTATATAACCTTCTTTATCAAGTGAGCCTACAATCACTCCTAATAATGGTAAGCCAATCCCTGTTAAGACAAATGCTATAATAGCAGGCCAAAAGTATTTACCACTATCTAGTCCGAGATTAGGTGGGAAAATCAGATTGCCTGCGCCAAAAAACATAGCGAAAAGCGTAAACCCAATGACCCATGTATTTTTATTCATAGAGTTACTCCTTTTTTGAAAACACGAAATAATTTACAAGTAAACATTTTAGCACAAAAAATAATAAAGAGTCTATATGAAAAGTGTTGTACATATCAGAAATAAAACAAATTTATTGTTTAAATTAGATAATGAATCAAAAATAGTTGGGAGTGGGACAGAAATGATAAAGAGCCACTAATGATTTATTATGTAGTGGTTCTTACACAATAGCCACAGCTAATGTGTACTTAAAAATAGGAATACATGAGTAAAACTCATGCATAAGAAATACTAATTTCTAAAGAAAAAGTATTTCTTTATCGTTGTTTCACTCCAATAACTTGCATTGTTTGTAGAATTCTATTTGAAATTCTCTATGATGAGGCCCGCACCCCAACTTGCATTGCTTGATGAAATTGTGGATCCAATTTCTCTGTGTTGGGGCCCCGCCAACTTGCACATTTTTGTTAGCTGACTTTCCGTCAACTTCTATGTTGGGGCCCCGCCAGCAAGGTTGACTAGAATTGAAAAAAGCTTGTTGCAAGCGCATTTTCATTCAGTCAACTACTGCCAATATAATATTATAGACCCTAGGACATTGATTTATATCCCAAACTCAACTATTTTACATTTCATACAAACCCAGATTTTAAGTATATTTATAGTGATTTAAGTAGTAATTTTTTAAGTAATGGCGATAAATGACCAGGTAAATGAGCTACACCTTCAACAAATATGGCATATTGTCCATAAATATTATGAATCGTTTGTTCAACATCTTCAGTAATTGGATCTTGGCTTAAAAATACGTTAAACACCTCAATTCCGAATTTACGTGACATTTCTACTGCTTCATACGTATCAATAATACCATCTTGACTATAATTAAATGCTGACGGTTCTCCATCTGAAAAGACAATTAAAAATCGTTGATGCTGATTACGGCGCATTAATCTTTCGCTAGCAATTCGAATCGCAACTCCGTCTCGATTGTCATCTTGAGGTTCTAGTGCCATAATACGTGGTCCATCTTTTTCAAAAGTTGAGTAATCATAATTAATAATTTCATTAATTATGTTTGGTTGAACATGCTCGTCTGAATCAAATGCATCCTCACTGAATGATAAAATTTCATGCTTTATATTTAAATCCTTTAGTGTCTCATGAAATAACACAACACCTTTCATCGTTTCAGCCATTTTGTCATGCATACTCGCTGAAGCATCAATGAGTAAAGTGAATGTCGCATCAAATGATTTACTTAAATCTTGTTTTTTATAGAACAATTTATATTGATCGTCGATGAACCAATTAATTAAGTCTTTTTGTAAACGCCCTTTAGTTAAATTATAACGCGCATCACGTTGCTCTCTTTCAATTGTTTTCTTAATTATTTGAATTAAATCTTTGATTTCGTACTGAACATCATGCTTTAATTCTTGATATTCCAGAACATATTGTGGTTCAATTTCAGGAATTTGCCATTTGATTTCTACATTTTTGTTTACACCATCGAGTTGAAAAGCTTGGCTTTGACCTACAGCATCTCCGTCTTCACGATTTAACGTATCGTTAGAGCCTTTTCCTTTTTTGGACATCATATCGGTCATATCATCAGAAGCATCACCTTCTCTTGCTTCATCATTACCCAATACTTCACTATTTTGCCCTTCATGAAGCTCCATTTCTAAATAAGCGCCACCTTTAGACTCACTATCAGCGGATTTTGAATCAGCTTTTTCGCTTTCGACGTCCTCATCTTTTGACGTTTGATCCTGACCATCTACTTCGCTTGCATCCGTTCTCTTCAAATCATCAAAATCTTCACTAGCTAATGTTTCATATAAAGTTTTTGGTAAGTAATAATATTCGTTCAACATATCTTCTTTTAAAATATCATCTACTTGATACATGATGCGTTGAGCTAGATACATATTATCTTCAGAGTTTTGATTTTGGAAAAAGTTAGGTAAGTACAAAAACATATTCATTAAAATATCATCTAAGTCTGGATGAATCGAAGGTATATCGAAGAAATTCTGACTTAAAAATGCATGTTCTAAATATAGAAATAATAAATCAGTATATTGTGTTTTTGTCCGATAAACTTTAATTTGAGATTCTGTATAAGCAATTCGAGTAGCTAAACGAAGATTAATCAATTTAGCAGTACTCGGACGTTGCTTTTTTATTGTATTAAATACACGCATATCCTCTAATAATTTAAAAAGTTGTTGATAAAATTTAGGATGTTTAAATGTTTCATCATTCGCTACTCCATTAACAATTGAAACTTCCATCATTTGATACCCATAAGCTGCTAACATTACATCCGTTTTTAAGCCAGCCATTTCGATATGGCTTGGTCGATGTGACCAAAACCAACTTGTAATTAACACATTTTGAATTGGATTATAATAAGGGAACTTTTGAATTTTAACTTGTGTTTGTTCATTTTTTAATAAGAGTCGCGCTAAGTCTTGCAACATCATAACTTGTTTCGCGTCTAACTGTTCGTCGTTAAATTTTATGAAACGATCACTCATTTTTTATCCCTCTTTAAAAATTTAATTCTACAGCGTTGTAAATTGCTTGTCGTTCACGTTCATCTTCTAATTTATCTATAATTGTACGTTTTATTGCACGTTCAACTGGCATAACCGTCATTAAGTCACATAAATCTAATAATGCACGAATACTTGCAGCTTCTTCAGAAATTTGCCCTTGTTTAGACATTGTGCGTAAATCTTCATTAAATTTAATAATTTGTTCAATTTGTTTATCATCTTGCAACAAACTTTGTTCTTTTATAACATTTTTCAAAATATCCCCATCAATATAATCAACGTGAATAACAACGAAACGATTTTTTAAGGCTTCATTCATAGGTAATGTTCCAACATATCCCTCATTGATTGCTGCTATTACATTAAATCCTGGTACAGCTTTAATAACTTCTCCAGTATAAGGATTTGTAATTTGTCGACGGTAATCTAGCACACCATTCAATACAGGTAATGTTTCTGGTTTAGCCATATTGATTTCATCAATATATAAAATATGCCCTTCTTTCATCGCTTTGATAACTGGACCATCAACAAAGACTATTTCTTGTTGACCTTGAGCATTTGTTTTAATTGTTTTAAAGCCTAATAAACTTTCTGTATCTAAATCTACAGAACAATTCACTTGATGCATCGGTGTATTAACAACTTCACTTAATGTTTCCGCCAACTTTGTTTTCCCAGAACCCGTTGGACCTTTAAGTAAAATATTTTTATTTAAATCAAATAATGCTTTTGCATCATTAAAAACAGTTGAATCTGAATTCTTATAGTGTTTAAGTGACATTTTTAAAACATTCTCCTTTAAATAAAGTAAAAAACTAAGACACGGAAAATATATCCAAATGCCTTAGTTTACTATTCTATTCTGATATAAAATACAATTCATGCAATTTGAATTGATTATATTTTAACAAATTTAGCAAATGAAAATCTCATATTAGGATTTATTTCAACAGTTAAACTTATACTTCTTTGAAATATGTTTTATAATAACCACCAACTAATCCTGAATTATCGATAATTTGATAATATTCTTCAGTTTCATTGATTACATCATACTGTTTACCTACAGTTAACATATCAGATACTGTGAATTTCTTTGCATCTGTATTTATAACTTCAACTTTCTTAATAGGTGTATGATCTTTCCAAGTTTCATGTAACATATAATTCTTCCTCACTATCGTAAATAATTATTTTTGTAAAGTGAATATAAAAGATAATCCACTATTTTCAGTAATTCTAATTGATTCTATATCATCTTGTTCAAGTGTTTGATACGGAATTTCGACTTCATCTAAGCGTAATTTTGCTTGGTTAAAGTAATCTCGATCTTTCGTTTCGACTTCAACTTGATCAACTGCGCCATATTCTGGCATGTCAATTTCGTTATCAGTAGGCATTAAATGAATCTCGCCACCTAATCCACCTTCACCAATTTTAAAAACTTGAACATGGTAATCAGCATCATCGAACGGTTGATATTCTGCAAATACTTCAAGACCAAATATATTCGTTAAAATTTGTGCAGTGATATCCACATGATTTACTTTAAGAATAACCGGGCCTAAACCTTGTACTTGATGTAACGGATTGACCGTACTTTCGAAAGAAGGCATACCTAAACCAACGCCGTAGTTATTCTCATTTGAATATATTGAGAAAATATGACCATTGTTATCTTCGAAACTGAAATATTTATTGCCATTTAACTCTTTAACTGTTGTATATGGAATATCTTTACTTGATAATATTTCTGCGTACTCATCTAAACCTGAGTCACTAGGTGTACGTAATCCAATTCCCACAAAATGCGATTCTTCTAATTGTTCACTTGGAACTTGTATAAATTGAAGTCTTGTTCCAGGGCTTATATCTGCATCACCGAAGCGAATTGAGTTTTCAAGAAGTTCTTCACAATTTAATCCTAATATGTCAACCATGAAATGTTTTGTCTGTTCTATATTTGTTGTACCTAATGTTATACTTCTAAGTCCACACATTATAGCCACCTCTATCTTTATCTTTACGGTTATATTATAACTTATTTTAATCATAAATTATAGAATATCGGTCAGTTGATTTTGATTATAGATTAATATGCGAAAAATGTATTTCCTTAAAACAACAAATTTGTGTTTAAAGTTAACATAATATTGTTATGGTTTATATTGATAAGACTAGTATCTATTATTTAGTTTTAATAAACATAAAAGAACATAACGACTTGTGATCAATTGCCGTTATGTTCTTTTAAACATTATAATTTTATGATTCTAATAATAAGTCTTCTGGGTTTTCAATCAATTCTTTAATTGTTTTTAAGAAACCAACTGCTTCTTTACCGTCAATGATTCTATGATCATAGCTTAATGCGATATACATCATTGGACGATTTTCGATTGTATCTTGATCAATCGCAATTGGTCTTGTAATGATTGAGTGCATACCTAATATTGCTGCTTGATTTCCATTGATAATTGGCGTACTCATCATTGAACCGAAAATACCACCATTTGTAATAGTAAATGAACCATTTACCATATCATCTAAACCAAGCTTTTTCTCTCTTGCTTTCACTGCTAAATTCGCAATTTCTGCTTCAATTTCAGCAAAATTCTTTTTATCACAGTCTCTAACAAATGGTACTAATAAGCCATCATCAGTAGATACAGCTACGCCAATGTCATAATACTGTTTAGTAATCATATCTTCCCCATCAATTTCTGCATTGACTTCTGGATATTTTTTCAATGCTGCAACAGATGCTTTTGTAAAGAATGACATAAATCCTAATTTAGTACCATCATGATCTTTCATAAACTGTTCTTTCTTACGTTTACGTAATTCCATTACATTAGTCATATCAACTTCGTTAAATGTCGTTAACATTGCTGTATTATTAGATACCTCTAATAATTTTTTAGCAGCTGTTTTCTTTCTACGTGACATTTTTTCACGGATAACTGGCTTTGATGGATATTGATTGTATTTTTTCTCTTCTTTAGCAGGTGTTTTTTGTGATGTCGGTGTTGATGCAGGTGCATCTTGCTTTTTATCGATATCTTCTTTACGAAGTACATCATTTGTTTTCGGACTTACTTCAGCTAAATTCACACCATTTTCACGCGCATATCGACGAGCAGAAGGTGTAGCGTTAACACGTTGTTGATTGTCATCAGATGTTTTTGATTCTGTAGAATCATCGCCCGTAACTTTTTCTTCTTTATTGTTCTCTGTTTCATCTTTTTGTTGTGGAGTTTTATCTTTGTCTTTTTCTGATTCATTTGAAGCATTTCCACTGCCTTCGCCAATGACAGCAATTGCTTGCCCAACTTCTACTGTGTCGCCTTCACTTGCAAGTTGTTCGAATAATACACCTGCTTCTTCTGATACTACTTCGACATTTACTTTATCAGTTTCTAATTCAAGAATAGCTTCACCTTTTTCTACGCTATCCCCAACGTTTTTTAACCATTCTGCAATGGTACCTTCTGTAATAGATTCTGCTAATTCTGGAACTTTAACCTCTGGCATGACTTATTTCCCCCTAGTTATTTTTTAATGCATTTTCTATAATTTTACTTTGAACAAGTTTATGAATCTCGCCGTCACCTTCAGCTGGTGCCGCTCTTTGTATTCTGCCATGGTAGCTTAAATCATACTTATCTGATACAAGTACTTTAACATATGGATAAACATATAACCATGCACCTTGATTTTTAGGTTCTTCTTGAACCCAAGATACTTCTTCAAGATTTGGTAACTGTTCTAATAATGATCCAATTTCTTCTTCTGGGAACGGATATAGTCTTTCAATAGCTACTAATAATACCGTTTCATCAGGATTTTTAGCTAAAGCTTCTTTTAAATCAATAAACATTTTTCCGGTTGCCAATATTACCTTTGTAACTTTATCTACTTGATGCGGCTCCGTTAAAATTGGCTCAAAGCCACCTGACGTAAATTCATCAATTGGTTTTGCAACCGTCTTATTTCTTAACAAGCTTTTAGGTGACATGACAACTAATGGTCTCATTTGTTCAGATCCAAGACTAGCCGCCTGTGCACGTAATAAATGGAAATAGTTACTTGAACTTGATAAGTTTACGACCGTACAATTATTTTCAGCCGCTAACTGTAAAAATCTTTCAAGTCGTGCAGATGAATGTTCAGGCCCTTGTCCTTCGTACGCATGTGGTAAGAATAATGTTAAACCAGAACGTTCACCCCATTTTGAACGAGAACTAAATAAGAAGTTGTCAAAGATCATCTGTGACATATTGGCAAAGTCACCATATTGTGCTTCCCATATGTTAAAACTTTCTTTATTTTCTACATTATAACCATATTCAAAACCTACGACAGCAGCTTCTGATAACGGTGAATTGTGAATATCAAAAGTTGCTTTTTGATCAGGTACATGGTGTAAAGGTGTATACGTATCACCTGTTTCTTCGTCATGTAATACAGCATGTCTATGGCTAAACGTACCACGTTCACTATCTTGACCAGTTAAACGAATTGGTCTTCCGTCTTGTAAAATCGTAGCAAATGCAAGTTGCTCTGCTTGAGCCCAATCAACTAAACCACCTTCTTGGTTAAAAGGCTCATGACGTTTCTCAAGTACTTTATTTAATTTCTTAAGAATGTTAAATCCTTCAGGATACGTTAACAATGCGTCATTAATTTCTTTCAAATGCTCAAACGTAAAAGATTGTTTATCAGCTTGTAAAGGTAATGCGAGATCAGATGGTTTCTCCATATCTGGATTATCCATTTTATCAGCTTTATCAATCTTATCATGCGCTTGTCTTAATTCCTTTTGTACTTGATCAATAAATGCATGCATTTCATCTTCTGAAATCACACCTTCTTCAACAAGCTTTTTGCCAAATACATATTCTACAGAGTCATGTTTGCGAATATTCTGATAAGGAACAGGATTCGTAATTGAAGGTTCATCCATTTCGTTATGACCATAACGACGATAACCTACTAGATCAATTACTACATCTTTATGAAACTCTTTTCTAAATTCCATGGCAATGTCAATGGCTTCAATTGTAGCTTCTACATCATCAGCATTGACGTGGAAAATAGGTACATCATATCCTTTAGCTACATCAGTAGAATACGTTGTTGAACGTGCATCGATTGGTTCAGTTGTAAAACCAATTCTATTGTTCGTAATGATATGCAATGAACCGCCCGTTGAATAACCTTTCAAGTTACCTAAGTTCATTGTCTCAAAGTTAATACCTTGACCTGGATACGCAGCATCACCATGAATGATGATTGGCATCGCTTTATGATGATCAGTTGTCGGTGCACCAGCACGATGTGTATCATCTTGAGCCGCTCTTGTTCGACCCTCAACAACCGGTGCAACAATTTCCAAGTGACTTGGATTGTTAGCTAGTGCGATTCGTTGAGTTGTACCATAAGAGTCAGTAGTCTTTATGCCACCTAAATGATACTTTACATCTCCAGTCCAACCAGCAGTTAATTGCAAACTACCATCCTCAGGTAAAAATTTCATTGGATCTGTATGCATAAATTCTGAAATCATCATTTCGTAAGGTTTTTCTAGAACATGCGTTAAGACATTTAAACGTCCACGGTGAGCCATGCCTATTTGTATATTTTTAATACCTTCCTTAGCAGCGATTGTGATTGTTCGTTGTAACATTGGAACAAGCGCGTCTACCCCTTCAATTGAAAAGCGCTTTGCACCAACGAAATTTTTATGAAGATATTTTTCAAAACCTTCAACATATGCTAGTTTTTTAAAAAGTGCCCTTTTTTCATTATTATTTAACGTTACTTTATACGGCGTTTCAATTCTTCGTTTTAACCAACCACGTTCAGTATTATTATTAATATGTGTATACTCAAATGCGATTGGTCCTTTGTAACGTTTTTCCATTCTTAAAATTGCTTCATAAGCATTATCATAAATGTCGGCAAAGTGATCTGAAACAATTCCTGCTGAAATACCTTCCAAAGTCTGTTGATCTAAATCAAAATCTTCAATTTCTAATTTAGGCACATGTTTCCTTTTCGGAGGATTTACAGGATAAATATCGGCTTTGAGATGCCCATATTGGCGAATATTATCAATCAAACGCATAACACGTTTAATCGTTCCATCACTATTTTGACTACTTGTACCTTTTAATGCAGGTACAATTGTGTCATCATTTTTAATTGTACTGAATAAGACTTGCAAATCTTCTGGCACTGATGATGGATCTTGTAAAAAGTCATCATATAGATCTAACATAAGACCTAAATTTGCGCCGAAGTTTACAGGAGCCTCTGAAACTTCTTTTCTTTCGTTAGTCATTTTACACCCTCCACAAAAATGTTGAAACGCTTACAATGTAATAATATCACTATTTAGTTATTTGTTAAAGTAGATTTACCTATTTATCCACGAAAAAGAAGAATCAACAAAAACGTTGATTCTTCTAGGGTTTTAGATGTATTTAATGATAAAGTTTGTGATGTTTTTCTCAATAAAACAGTCGTTTAAAATATTATCTTAAATGTTGTTCCCTTGTTGATTTCACTTTTTATTTTTATAGTACCACCATTTAACTGTATGATTTTTTGCGCAATTGATAGCCCTAATCCATTACCACCTTGACTTCTAGACCTAGACTTATCAACACGATAAAAACGATCAAAAATGAAATCTTGATCTTCTTTAGGAATACCAATCCCATGATCTGTTATCTCGATAATCTTCTGCTTATTCTTTAATCTTGTTTTTACTTTAATTTTTTTATTTTTAACGTCATATTTAATGGCATTGTCAATAAATATTAAAAATAATTGTTCAAATTGATGCGGTTTCATTTTAATTTCAAGGTTTTTAGAAGTAAGATCTGTTTCAAATTGATAATCCGGATGTAATTGTTTCAAAGAATGAATTCTTGAACGAATTTCATCATTAATATGAACTACTAGTGTTTCTGAAGAAATATCATTCACATCACCTTTTGTGAGTTCAAGTAATTCTTCTACCAATTTAATAATACGATTCATTTCTTCAATTGAAATATTTAAAGATTCCTCTAGTACTGCCGGGTCTTTTTTACCCCAACGTTGAATTAAGTTTAAGTGTCCTTGAATGATTTGAAGTGGTGTTCTTAATTCATGGGACGCATCTTCAACAAATTGACGTTGTTGATTGAACGATTCTTCAATTTGACTCATCATTTCGTTAAATGTGTTTGCTAAATTATCAATTTCTTCATAATTTGTGTTTAATTGCAACTTATTTTGAAAACCATCGCGTCTAATCTCAATCATTTTATTGGATAAACTTACAAGTGGTTTAGTGATTTGCGTTGAAAATACATAACTAATCGTCGCCGTAATAATTGTTGCAATGACACCAAATGCTAGTGCAATAATATATAATGATTTAACAATGTTATCGTAATTTTCAAGGGAGTGAATTAATAAACTGTACCCCTTAAAATCTTGAGTCGTAATAGGCTCTTTAATTATCAAATAATCTATACCTTTATAACGCTTTTTAATTACACGGTCAAAATATCTATGTTCATATCCTGGTTCAACGCGTACTGTATTATCATTTGAAGTTTCAAATAATTTATTATTGTGTTCATCATATATAATTATTTCTTGAAAATTTCCTAATGAAGCATTCAAATCTAATGCAGAAATATCTTTAACAGGCTTAGAATGAAAAAGATTGTTTATATCACTCGAACTTCGCTCTGCATCATCAAGTTCACTATTGTGTAATGTATCTTTCAAGAAAAATATTATAATCAAACAGAATAAGAAAATAGTAACAAAAGTAATCATCGTTGTGACAATAATCCAGTTATTGCGCAATTTACGTTTTGTCATCGTATCACATACCCTACGCCACGTACGGTTTCAATCATTTTATCGCGATCATATGGTTTTAATTTATTACGTAAATATCTAATATAAACGTCAACTACATTTGTTTCAACTTCACTGTTATAACCCCAAACATGATTTAAAATTTGCTCTCGCTGCATAACGTGATTTTTATTTTCAGCAAGTAAATATAATAAATCATACTCCGTCTTAGTTAAATCTATTTCAGCACCATTTACAGTAACTTTAAAAGCGTTTTTATCAATCGTTATACCATTAACATCAATAATATCTTTTTGTGGTTGTCGACGTAATATAGCGCGAATTCTAGCTAAAAGTTCTTCTATATCAAACGGTTTAACAATATAGTCATCTGCCCCATAATCAAGACCGGCTACTTTGTCATAAGTATCACTTTTAGCTGTAATAATTATGATTGGTGTAGATTGATGTTGTCTTATTTTCCGACAAATTTCTAAACCATTAATCGACGGTAGCATTAAATCTAAAATAATTAAATCATAGTAATGACTAAGCGCCTTGTCTAAACCATCTTGTCCATCGTATTCTGTATCAACATTGTAATTTTCATGTGTGAGTTCTAATTCGATAAATCTTGCTAAATTTTGTTCATCTTCTACTATTAAAATTTGCGTCATTTGTGCACCTCATATTACGACTTTTTCTAATAAGGTAATATATATTAAATTTTGTATTTTTCCATACAATAGTTGTTTTACAAATTAGTTTGTTTACATTTAAATTTTATCACAAATCAATAACCGTGGTTCGAATTTTTCAGAGTTAAATCATTAATTATTTATTAACTTAACTACCAAGCATCGACTTTACAGAACATTTTCAAATTTTATTGTTTACTCTAGCATAAAACGATTTATTTTATAAAAGAAGTAGTATCATATAGGTAAATTTAGTTCTGAACGTTATGTTTAATTCGTTGTGAAAATAACTTTGAAGCTGCAACATTAATATTTCTATTTTCACATAATATGAATTACTTAAACATAATCAGGTCCATATTTGAATAAATATCGATTTAATCTTACAAATTTTAATAAGTGATGTAAATTAATATTCTAATTTCATTAGTAACTGCAATTCCAGCATTATTTTCGATTTTTTTTATACTTTGAAATTGCATGATAACGCGCTTTATTTGCATTTCTTAAAAATTTTCTTAAAAAAGTTTTAGTTTCTAATTGACAATGATTCTCATTAATGTATAATAGTAGTTGAAAATGATTATCAATACCACATAGAACATCCCCCCCACAACGTTTCGTTCATGTTGGATTGGTCATTTTCAGATATTCCCCTTTTATATGCCCGTAAAAGACAATATACGTTATAACAACGTTTTATAAAAGCAGTAAACCCTTACGACACTTTAGGTTTACTGCTTTTGTTATGTTCTTTAATATTTAATTTAGTAATTTATTTCTTAGTAACAACGTTGATAAAACAATGCAAAATACGCCACCTATAATACCAGCAATAATATCAGTTGGATAATGTACACCAAGATAAACACGAGATATTGAAATTAATAAAATCATCATTGCACAAATTCCTATAAGTAGACCTTTTGTATTACCATGTCCTAAGCGATTTAAAATGTAAATACCACTTCCAAAATATGCAGTTGAACCCATTGCATGTCCACTCGGAAAACTGAATCCTGTAATATCAATTAAACGTAATAATGTTGGTCTTTCTCTATCAAAAATATTTTTTAATGCTGGATTTAAGATTCCTGATAGAGCCATTGTTAATGCGAAAAATAATGCTTCTATTTTATGGCGTTTTAACATTAAATACGCCACAAGAAGTAATGAAATACATAACATTGCCCATACTTCACCTACTTTAGTAGCACCAAGCATAATAGATGTCGTTATGAAACTCTCGGATGCATAAATAAATTCATAAACTTCATTGTCAATCCATTTTCCAAGTCTTGATTCATGGAAAAAAGCGATAATCCCAAAAACCAAGGTAAAAACGATGAGCAATGAGATACGTTTCCATTGACTCATAAAGCATTACCTCCCATTAATTCAATGCATCTTTAATCATCTTATTAAATAAAGCTTCTTTTGTATAACTTTGTTCATAAGCTTTCATCTCATTGATGATATTTGTTCTATCCTTTTCTATAACATTTAATTCTTCTAATAATTTTTCCGCAGTTAATAGTTCTTCCTCGATAGTCTTAGCATAACCTTTTTTAGCAAAATGTTTTGCATTATCAATTTGGTCACCACGTGATTGATCTAAACCTAATGGCACTAATAACATTGGAATTCGTAATGTTAAAAATTCATAAATAGCATTTGATCCTGCTCTACTTATAACTGTATCTGTGATTGCTAATAAATCAGTTAAATCTTCTTTAACAAATTCATATTGTACATAGCCAGATTTCTTTACTTGATCATCTTTCAAACCCTTACCAGTTAAATGTATAATTTGGTATTGATGGAGTAATGCATCTAAATTCTCTCTAATAATTTCATTTAGCTTTTTACTACCTAAACTTCCACCCATAACGAGTAGTACTTTTTTATTATTATTAAAGCATGTCAATTGGTAACCTTTGTGAGCACTACCACTTTTTAAATCTTCACGAATTGTAGCTCCTATAAAGTCTGCTTTGTCTTTTGGTAAGTAATTTAACGTTTCTTCAAACGTAGTATAAATTTTCTTGGCAAATTTAAGTGCAATTTTATTTGCTAAGCCAGGCGTTAAGTCAGATTCATGGATAATTGTTGGTATTTTCAAAGATTTAGCTGCTATCACAACAGGTACTGATACAAAACCACCTTTTGAAAATAATAAATCTGGTTTTTCCTTTTTCAAAACTTTGCGAGCATCTAAAATACCTTTCAATACTTTAAATACATCTTTTGCATTTTCTAATGAAATGTATCTTCTTAATTTACCACTCGAAATAGGATAATACGTAATTTCTGGTAATTGTGTTTCAATCATTTCTCTTTCAATTCCATTTTTAGAACCAATATAAAACGCTTCATGACCTTGGGATAATGCAGTCGGAATCAAACTTAAATTTACTGAAACATGTCCAACTGTACCGCCACCGGTAAACGCGATTTTCGTCATCAATATTACCTCTATTCTTTTAAATTTTTATAATATGCATAAAAAGGTTCACCTTTATCATAAGGAGGATATTCCATTAATTGCTCTCCTACTTTATGAAAACCGAATTTGGCAAATAAACCTTGAGCTGGCTTATTTAAAGCAAATGTATCCGTTAAAATAACGTCAGCTCCACGTGCTTTCACTACATCAATAACATAATTAAATAATTCCGTTGCTGCACCTTTATAATCTTTGGATCCCGTTAAACGATGTATTACAAAAGCACCTTCTCTATTTACAGGCCAGTCAATGTCATCATACCATTCTGCTTGATTTTGGTCGACAACTATAAAGCCATAAATTTTGTCATTGTCCTCTAAAACATATAGATAGTCTTTCGCAATGTCTTCTTCGAAATGTTCCATAAGTGGGTACTGATCGTCCCATTGTTCGTTGTCGTGTTCCTTCATAATTTCTTTTGCTTCTTCTACAAGATTTAAAATTTGATCTAAATCTGTCATTTTACCTAGACGGATCATGTACGTCACTCCTTATTATAAAATTAAAATGTGTTTTATTGCACATGTTAATCATACACACTATCGTGATACTTTAAACGTTTATTGTGCATGAAAAACAGTAATTATAAAACATTGGGATAATAGTAGTCGATAAAAGTATCATATACCAATATGAAAGGTGGTAATAGTCATAAATCTAGCTTTATATATTGAATTTATACAACCTTAATAATTAAAATCGAGCACTAAATCAATAATAATATTTGATTACTTTGATGACTACCTTTTTACGTGAACGTCTAATTTATATCTTTTGTGCTTCAACGTCAATAAAAGAGTTGGGCAGAGATTATAAAAACCACTAATGATTTATTATGTAGTGACTCTTAGACATTAACCGAAGTTAATGTGTGCTTATAAATAGGAACACATGAGTAAAACTCATGCATGAGAGGCTGGGACATAAATCCCTAAAAAACAGCAGTAAGATAATTTTCAATTAGAAAATATCTTACTGCTGTTCTCTATTTATACAATACTTCGTATTGAATGGCTTCGCTTTCCTAGGGTGCCGTCTCAGCCTCGGTCTTCGACTGGCACTGCTCCCTCAGGAGTCTCACCATTAATACTACGTATTAACATGTAATTTTACTTTTAAATACTTAAAAAAAATAAGACACTTTCGTATAATTTAATAAATACCACTAAACTAAATTAACGAGGTGCCTTATGTATAAAAATTATAACATGACTCAACTTACACTACCAATAGAAACTTCTGTTAGAATTCCTCAAAATGATATATCGCGATATGTTAATGAAATTGTTAAAACGATACCTGATAGCGAATTCGATGAATTCAGACATCATCGTGGTGCAACATCCTATCATCCAAAAATGATGTTAAAAATCATCTTATATACATATACTCAATCTGTATTTTCTGGTCGTAGAATAGAGAAATTACTTCATGACAGTATTCGAATGATGTGGTTAGCTCAAGATCAAACACCTTCTTATAAAACTATTAATCGTTTTAGAGTGAATCCTAATACTGATGCGTTAATTGAATCTTTATTTATTCAGTTCCATAGTCAATGTTTAAAGCAAAATCTTATTGATGATAATTCAATTTTTATTGATGGTACAAAAGTAGAAGCTAGTGCCAATAGATATACATTTGTGTGGAAGAAAAGTATTCAAAATCACGAATCGAAATTGAACGAAAATTCAAAAGCATTTTATCGTGACTTAGTTGAAGAAAAAATAATACCAGAGATTAAAGAAGATGGAGATAGCGATTTAACAATAGAAGAAATTGATTTAAATGGTAGTCATTTAGATAAAGAAATCGAAGATTTATGTCATTCTATTGAGAACGAAGATTGTGCTCAAATTAGAAAACAGACCCGTAAAAAAGAACTGAGATTAAGAAGTTCAAAAATAAACTTGATGATTATTCTGAAAGAAAAAGTAAATATGAAGAGCAAAAATCGATTCTTAAAGATAGAAATAGCTTTTCTAAAACTGATCATGATGCAACTTTTATGAGAATGAAGGAAGACCATATGAAAAATGGCCAACTTAAGCCAGGATACAATTTACAAATAGCGACAAATTCTCAATTTGTTTTATCCTATGACCTATTTCAAAACCCAACAGATACTAGAACTTTAATTCCATTTTTAACAATGATTCAAAATACCTTCGGTTATATACCAGAGTATATTGTAGCTGATGCAGGTTATGGTAGTGAGCAAAACTATATGGCTATTATAGATGATTTTAATAAAACACCACTTATTACGTATGGCATGTTTATTAAAGATAAAACTAGAAAGTTTAAAAGTGACATTTTTAACACTCAAAATTGGAAATATGACGAACTTAATGATGAATTTATATGTCCTAATAACAAAAGAATAGGTTTTAAAAAATATGCATACCGTAATGATAGATATGGTTTTAAACGTGACTTCAAACTATATGAATGTGATGACTATTCAGCATGTTCTTTGAGACATCAATGCATGAAGCCAAATTCGAAATCTAATAAGAAAATTATGAAGAATTATAATTGGGAATACTTTAAAGCCAAAATTAATCAAAAGCTTTCTGAACCAGAAACGAAAAAAATCTATAGTCAAAGAAAAATTGATGTAGAGCCTGTTTTTGGATTTATGAAGGCTATTTTGGGTTTCACTCGAATCTCAGTTCGAGGAATAAATAAAGTTAAACGAGAGCTAGGTTTTGTATTAATGGCACTTAATATAAGGAAAATAGCAGCTCAACGAGCTGTACATTATAAAATGCATATCAAAAAAGCTGATTTCTATCAAATAATTAATAGAAATCAGCTTTTTTACATTGCATAAGAACTTAATGTGCCAGCCTCTTAATGAAAACGATTTCAACTTATTTGATTTAAAAAAACACACTTCCTAAAAATACATTTCATACTTTTAAGGAAGTGTGTTAATACTTTTTATCTATTAAGTTTTCACTAATTATCTATCAAAAATTATTTCAGTATTTTAAGTAATTTGTCTAGAACATCGTCATTTTTGTTAGCTTTTTCAACTAATAATTCAGTGAATTTATTATTTGTCTCTTTATTAAATTTACCGTTAACTTCTAGTTTATTCTCTTGCTGGAATGCTTTAACTTGGTTTTCTAATGCAGAATCATATTTTGATGATTCGTTATCTACTTTAAAGCCTAGTGCTGATAATCCTATTTTAATTGTTTTAACATTTTTATCATCATCGCCTAATTCAAATGTTTTAGAACTTGGAATTACATTCAATGATTGATATTTAGGTGTGTTAATAGCAACATCTGGCTTAATACCTTTACCATGGATGTAATGTCCATCAGGCGTTAACCATTTCATTTCTGTATATTTAAGTAATGAGCCATCATCAAATTCACGAGTAGTTTGTACGATACCTTTACCAAATGTTTTAGAGCCATACACTTTCGCTTTATGATAATCTTTTAATGCACCAGTAAACACTTCAGACGCACTTGCTGAGCCTTCATTAACTAATATCGATACGTCCATATCTTTTGCCTCTTTTAAAGCATCATTTGATGTTTTGATTGATTCTGTGTCATTACCTTTTTCCAGTTTAACAACAGTTTTACCTTTATCGATAAAAATATTAGACATTTTAACAGCTTCATCTAATAAACCACCTGGATTATTTCTTAAATCTAAAACAATTTTTCTTAATCCATCTTTGTGCGCTTTAAGAACTGCATCTTTTAATTCTCCTGAAGTATCATTTTGGAATTTATTGATTGTAATAACACCAACGTCACCTTTTTTCTGATATTCAACACTTTTGACATGAATTTTTTCACGTTTAATTTTTACATCTTTCTCTTCACTACCGCGTTGAACAGTTAAAGTTACTTCAGTGTTTTCTTTACCTCTCACTTCTTTGACAACCTCATCTAGTGCTTTTCCTTTAATTGATTTACCATTAACTTTAGTGATAACATCTTTCGGACGTATACCTGCTCGTTCTGCTGGAGAACCTTTCATAGGACTTGTTACCATAATTTGATCATTTTTCTTTTGCATTTCTGCACCGATACCTACAAAATCACCTGATACGCCTTCATTAAAAGATTTCGTTTGATCTTTCGTTAAATATTCTGAGTAAGGATCTTTAAGTTCTTTAACCATGCCATCAATAGCTGCTTTCGTTAGCTTATCAGAATCTTGCTTTTTATAATAATCCTTATTTAAAGTTTTATAAACATATTCAATCTTGTTTAAATTTTCTTGTTCTGTTTTACTTAAACCACTTATTTTTTGATTAATAAAAATATAAGCAAATACCGTAATAATAGCTGTAATTAAAATTGTTGCAATAATAATGGATATAAATTGCCAACGTTTTAAGTGAACTTGTTTCTTTGGAATTTGCTGATTCTGTTTATTCTGCTGTTCGGACTCGCTCTGAACATCATTGGATGAAGATGTATGTCGCTTATCATCCATTTTATCACTTCCTTAATTATGGACTTTTCATATATGTGTAGTTAATCATATCAATTTCTGCAGAATAGCGCACGATATTTCATTATGAATTGACATTTTCTAGTTTGAAATTATTTTTATCCAAATTAAAACCAGGATAATAGCGTTGCATCACCCTGGTTCTAATTAATATTGTCTAAATTAGCTAAAATTTTAGCCACTCAGTATATTCTTCATATAAATCATCAAATACAGACATTGGCAAGGTAAAATCACCATGTGTTTCAATATAATCAGACAGCGTGTTAAAATCATCTTCATGTTTTGGAAAAGCAAGATCATCAAATATCTCTTCTGCAAGACGACCTTTATCATCGTGTCTACCACGAACTGTCATAACAAATTGATAAAATGAATAATTTTTCATTAGTTCATTGTCACATCAATAACTTTTGTTTCGCCTTTAATGACTGCTTTTTCATCGTGAATATTGATAGAAGATGCTTGATCAGAGTTTGTAATAATGATTGGTGAAATTACAGATTTCGCATTTTTATTAATAAATTCGAGATTAAATCTTACTAATGGGTCACCAACATTCACTTCATCTCCGCTTGATACAAGTACTTCAAAGCCTTCGCCATCTAATTGAACAGTATCTAAACCGATATGAACTAATAATTCTAATCCGTTATCAGCTTTTAAACCAATAGCATGCTTAGTTGGAAAGACATTGTCAACACGACCTGAAATTGGAGAAACTACTTCTCCCTCAGTTGGATTAATGCCAAATCCTTCCCCCATCATTTTTTGCGCGAAAACAGGGTCTGGAATATCTTCAATCTTTACGTATTCACCTGTTAATGGTGCATAAATTGCGATATCTTTATTAACTTCTTTGCCTTTACCAAATAATTTTTTAAACATACTTTCCACTCCTACTTATCAAAATGTGATATTAAATCGCCGTAACCCAACTCTTCTAATTTTTCATATGGAATAAATTGAATTGCAGCGGAATTAATGCAGTATCTTAATCCGCCACTTTCTTTTGGACCGTCATTAAATACGTGTCCTAAATGGCTATTAGATTCTTCTGAACGAACTTCAGTTCTTAACATACCAAATGATTTATCAACTAATTCAATAATTTCTTCATCATTCAAAGCTTTTGAAAAACTTGGCCATCCGCATTCAGAAGGAAACTTCTCTTCTGAAGTAAATAATGGTTTGCCAGAGATTTTGTCTACGTAAATCCCTTTAGCAAAATGATTCCAATATTCATTCATAAATGGTGGTTCAGTGCCATTTTCTTGAGTGACAATGTATTCTATATCTGTTAATTCGCTTTTATCTTTTTTAAGCATTTTGATTCCCCCAATGTGATTCTATAAACGCTTTTCTACCAGAACCGCGTTGATACTGATAATAATGTACTGGGTTCTTTTTATAATAATCTTGGTGGTAGTCTTCAGCTGGATAGAAATTTTTATATGGTTTTATAGGTGTAATCACTGGTTTCTTGAAAATACCTTCTTCATTCAATTGTTGCTTTTTAAATTCAGCAGCTTTCTTCTGATGTTCATCATGATAGAAAATTACTGGTTGATAGCTTTCGCCTCTATCGAAAAATTGACCTTGATCATCGGTAGGATCAAATGTTTTGAAATATATATCTAATATATTTTCAAAGGAAGTAACCTCTGGATCAAATGTAATTTGTACTGCTTCGACATGGCCGGTTTGATTCGTACATACCTGTTCATAAGTTGGGTTTTCGACATGACCATCACTATAACCAGATACGACTGACTTGATGCCTGGATATGATGTAAATGGCTTTACCATGCACCAGAAACATCCTCCTGCTAATGTTGCATATTCTTTTGTCATATGAATTACCTCCTTTATCTATCTAATTATAAATTTAGTCTATAAAAGATTGAAATGGAAGTAATTAACACTGAAAATGATAAATTTACTGCTTAAGGACTACAAGTCCAATGGCACCTTGACCTGTATGTGCTGAAATTACAGGTGTAGTTACATTTATATCGTAGTTATTTATATGGAATGAATCACTAAATACTTTTTTTAATTTATCAACATATTCAATGACATTAGCATGTGCTACACCTACGGATTTAATTTCATGATTACCAATAAATTCAGCTATTTCTTTCTTTAAATACTGAATACTAGAATTTTGTGTACGTGCATTATGCACAAGTTCTAATCGGCCATCATCAAGTGTACCTATTGGTTTAATTTTCATAATATTACCAATTAAACCTTTGGTCTTACTAATTCTGCCACCTTTAATTAATTGATTAAGTTGACCAATTACGACAAATAGTTTGATATTTTCTCTAAAGTCATTTAATTTTTCGACAATTTCGTCTGTAGATAAACCTTCATTTACAAGTTCAACTAAATGTTGAATTTGATAACCTAAGCCAAATGAAATAGATTTAGAATCAATGACCGTTACGTTTGCATCTACCATTTGACTCGCTTGAAATGCTGTATTGTAGGTACCGCTTAAACCTGAAGAAAGATGGATACTTATGATTTCTACATCATCTTTGCCTAGTTCTTCATAAATAGATATAAATTCACCAATAGCAGGTTGACTTGTTTTCACATCTTCATCATTTTCAATATGATTAATAAATTCTTCAGATGTAATATCTACTTGGTCAACATATGATTCACCTTCAATTGTTAAACTTAAAGGAACTACATGAATGTTGTGTTGTTCTAAATATTCTTTTGATAAATCGGATGTTGAGTCTGTCACAATAATCTGTTTTGTCATGTGATTCTCCCCCTTATTTTTTTCGAATTAGATGTAGGAAGGTATGTGGAATTGTATTTTTTTCATCAAGCTGACCTTCAACTGAAGAAGCTACTTCCCATTCTTCAAATGTATAAGGTGGAAAGAATGTATCACCACGGAATTTACCCTCTATGACAGTAATATACATATCATCTACTTTATCAATCATTTCTTCAAATAATGTTTGCCCTCCAAATATAAAAACATGGCCTGGCAAATTATAAATGTCATCTATTGAATGGATAACATCAACACCATCAACCGTATAATTTGTATCCGTTGTTAGAACAACATTACGACGATTTGGCAATGGTTTACCGATAGATTCAAATGTCTTACGTCCCATGACAAGTGTATGACCTGTTGATAATTTTTTAACATGTTTTAAATCATTGGGTAAGTGCCAAGGCAATTGATTTTCAAAACCAATTACACGTTGTAAATCATGCGCAACTAGAATGGATAAAGTCATAATTATCCTCCTTCTTCTATCATTTCAATTTTTACTACTAAGTTACTTTTAATTTAACATAATTTTCATTATAAAGTGTGATAGAAATGATGATTTTGCATATTTAATGAAAACGTTTCACACAAAAAAGTACTTTTTAACACTAACAATTCAATAAATCACAATATTTAACAATGATGAACTACTTAAAATTGCTATTTACACAGCTATCGGTGCCTTAATTGGTGGATGTGATTCATAACCAATAATTTCTAAATCTTCGTAATTTATATCAAAAATTGACTTGTCACTATTGATTTTTAAAGTTGGTGGATTAAAGCTATCTCGTGCAAGTTGTGTTTGTATGGCCTCAATATGATTTGAGTAAATATGTGCATCTCCAAATGTGTGTACAAACTCACCTACTTCGAGTCCACATTCTTTCGCAATAAGATGCGTTAACAATGCATAACTTGCAATATTAAAGGGCACGCCTAAAAATATATCTGCGCTACGTTGATATAATTGACAACTTAATTTACCATCTTGTACATAAAATTGGAACATTGTATGACATGGTGGTAATGCCATTGTATCTATTTCTGTAGGGTTCCAAGCAGATACAATATGACGTCTTGAGTCAGGATATTGCTTAATTTGCTCAATGACCGTTTTCAACTGATCGAAATGATTACCATCTTTATCTTCCCAGTCACGCCATTGCTTACCATATACATTACCTAAATCTCCGTATTGCTTTGCAAAATTATCATCTTCAATAATACGTTGTTTAAATTGTTTCATTTGTTCTTTATATTGTTCATTAAACTCTGGATCTGTTAATGAACGATGTCCAAAATTAGTCATATCCGGCCCTGTATAATCAGCAGATTTAATATAATTCTCAAATGCCCATTCGTTCCAAATATTATTGTTATATTTTAGTAAATACTGGATATTCGTATCACCTTTGATAAACCATAATAATTCAGTAGCTATTAATTTAAAAGAGACTTTTTTTGTCGTTAATAATGGGAAACCTTTAGATAAATCAAAACGAAGTTGATGTCCAAATTTCGAAATTGTTCCCGTATTTGTTCGGTCATTTCGTGTATTTCCTATTTCTAAAATTTCTTCACAAAGACTGTGGTATGCTGCATCAAATGAATTCAACATATCTGTTAACACCTCATTTTTAATATTTATTGTATGTATGTTTGATTAATTTATAATTTAGAGTTATGTAACTTTTAATATTGCTACTTTCAAGGTAAAAAGCATTTCATTGAAGTCCAAATAGTAACGATTTAAAATCACATCAAAATATTATTTTTTACACAACCATTCTTGTCATATAATACGATTGATAATTATTTACCCCATTCTGTTACTTTAAAGCTTTCATTTTCAAAAAAGAGGTTAACACATCATTTGAAATATTACGAATGATGTCATTGGAAGTCTTGTAAAAATTAGATATCGTTAGTTGACTTGATTTGGTAAATTTCAATAAATGATATGCAACTAAAGTCTCTATTTATCAATGACTGACATCATTTTCAATATCGTTTAATGTGCTAACCTTTATTTAAAGACTATTTACAATTTTCATCAAAAGCGTCTTTTAAGTCCATTGCAATGTCATTAATGTCTCGACCTTCAATAAATTCTCTTGGCATAAAATAAACTAAATTTTGACCTTTGAACAATGCATATGATGGACTAGATGGTGCTTGTTGAATAAATTCGCGCATCGTTTCAGTCGCTTCTTTATCTTGTCCAGCAAATACAGTAACCGTATTTGTAGGTCTGTATTCATTTTGAGTTGCAACTGCAACAGCTGCAGGTCTTGCCAATCCGGCAGCACAACCGCATGTAGAGTTAATTACTACAAAAGTAGTATCGTCTTCTTTTACTTGATTCATATAATCGTTAACTGCTTCACTTGTTTCTAAGCTAGTAAAACCATTTTGAGTTAGTTCTGCACGCATTTGTTGCGCTATTTCTTTCATATAAGCATCATATGCATTCATTTTTAATTCCTCCTAATTATACTGTACGATTTGCCATTTGTTTCCATACTGAACCTAAAGCCTCATCACCTTTTTCAATACGTGATATTGCCATCTCGATTTGTAATTTAACTTCAAATGCACTGTCATTAATATGCGCTTTAAGTGCTGGAAGCTGTTCGGCATTGCCTTCGTCATAGATAAACATAGCAGCTCGCCATCTAACAATTTTTTGCGGATCATCTAAGAGTTGCACCATTTCTGGAAGTGCTTCAGGATATCCCAAATCGCTAATACAATCACCTGCTGTTCTTCTTACAGCTGGGCTCTTATCTCGAAGACCTTTATAAAGGTACGGCAAAATATCTTTGCTTTCAATCATTCCTAACAAAACAATGGCTTGACGTCTAATGGGTACTTTGTAATCAGATAACGCTAAATCAAGTAGAGGTATATCTTCAAAAGTTGGATTTGGAAAATGATTCAACATTCTTAAACGTGTCTTCCAATCATTTGTACCGTGATATTCATCTAATGAAACATGTCGATAAAAATCTTCATTATCATATGTGCGTTTATCTGAAATGGCTTGTTTAACCATATTAGGTAACTTCGATTCTGGATAAATGGCTAAAACTTCTTCTAACACACTATCCAAAACTTCTGGCATTTCTCCATAACGATTGCCTAAATCTATCCATTTGCGCATAAAAACGATATTATCTTGATCTGTTTGCGCTTGAATCATGTGATCAATATATGCTTGCGGTAATTGTTCACGCAATTCTTGGTTCTCTGACGTTAACTTGATTTGATAAGGAATGCCTTTAAATGTTAAGAGTTCTGCTTTAATTTCACCAAAATGATTATCTATTTGTGATTCCATAACCATTTCATCAAGACTTGCTTCATCAGAAAATACAGCTTTTATTTGAGGTAATATCATTTCCCAATCAGCTTTCGGTTCTTTATCAACTGCTAAAAAATCCATGACATGAAAAATTGATGTAATACCATCGATTGATAACAGCTTATTGATAAATGCTGGTTGTGATTCTGCAACCTCTTTATAAGTATTTGACGACTGGTCTTCTCTGGTTTGTGACAATACAACTTTCATCGTATTTGGACTAGGTGTTGGCTCTATTCGTAAAATTTCCATTTGCTTAATTCCCCCCGAACTTATGTTGATGAAAATTTTATTCGAATACAGCCTCAACTTTTGGTAATACTGTTTCCCAGTTTGCGTCATTTTCTTTATCTACAGAAATAAAATCCATGACATGAAAAATTGATTTAACACCATCAATCTTTAAAATATCATTAATAAATTGAGGGTGTGCATCATCCACTTTAGTATACGTATCTGATGTCATACCTTCTCTACTTTCGCTAAGCGTAATCTTCATTGTATTGTGATTTGGTGTTTCTGAAATTGATATAATTTGCATTTGACTTCCTCCTACTGAAGTTCATTTCCTAATTGTTTTATTTCTTTCCCTATTGAACACTCATTGATACAAAAATGATGCGCCTTCGTTTTCCCCTCTATCTTTCGGAGGCGTGTTTTAATCGGACATTGATTGCAATAAGTATTCATTAAATCATCTATTTTCGCGAGTGCATTTTGCTCTGAAAAAGTTAAAATACGCGACACTTCCTTTATTACTCCAAAATATTGCAACCTTGTAAATAAGTGTTACTGTTTTAAATTTGACATAAAAATATTATAACATTTCTACCCCTAATTTTTGAATGAAACCTTTTACAATTCTGTACGTAAAATGTATTTATATTCAAATGCTATTGCATCGTAAACGATTTTTCAGTAAAATGAGTAAGTTATTTATTGAGCGGTTTCTAAACACCCGCATGATCAAAATTTAGGAGGACATTTAAATATGTATAATGAAATATTAGGACTTGTTACATTTATTGTGACATTCGTCCTTATGGTATTAATGTACCGCTTTTTTGGGAAACAAGGCTTAATTGCATGGGTTGCTATTGGTACAATTATTGCCAACATTCAAGTAATTAAAACAGTAGAAATTTTTGGTATATCTGCAACATTAGGAAATGTTATGTTTGCTTCAATTTATTTAGCAACTGATATTTTAAATGATATTTATGGTCGAAGAGTTGCCAAAAGAGCAGTTTGGTTAGGTTTTTCGTCGACATTAATTATGATTATTGTTATGCAATTATCATTACACTTTATTCCTGCGCCAGAAGATATGGCACAAAAAGCTTTACATGCAATTTTTGATGTTGTACCACGTATCGCATTAGGTTCAATTGTCGCTTATATTATCGGACAACATATCGATGTATTTATTTTCTCATTAATTAAAAAGATTTTTAGTTCCGATAAAACGTTTTTCATTCGTGCTTACGGTAGTACAATTTTAAGTTCAATTATTGATACAGCATTATTTGTTGCTATAGCATTCGTGGGTAGTTTACCTGGCACAGTAGTATTTGAGATTTTTATTACGACTTACGTACTAAAATTAGCGTCAACCATTTTCAATGTTCCATTTGGTTATATTGCTAAATCATTTTATCGTAAAGGTAAAATTGATAAATTAGATCAAGGCTATTAATTATTTTTATTAGAAAAAACTTTAGCTTCAAGACATAATAAAAAAGCTAGTACTTATTTTTATAACACGTGTTACTTATTTAAGTGATACGTGTTTTTTAATGGATTGATTTATGCTTTTTGTATTAAAGTAAAAGAAACATTATATAAGTATTTAAAAGGAAGTTGGTGTATGAATGGCAAAAATAAATTTTGATGCTGCTACTAAAGGCAACCCAGGTATCAGTACATGTGCCATCGTAATTAAAGAAGATGATCAACATCATACATTTACGCATAATTTAGGTGAAATGGATAATCATAGTGCTGAATGGGCAGCTTGTATTTTCGCCTTGGAACATGCACGTGAATTGAATGTTCGTAACGCACTTTTATATACAGACTCTAAATTAATTGCCGATAGTATTGACGCTGGTTATGTAAAAAATGCCAAGTTCAAACCTTATTTTGATCAATTAGAAATTTTTGAACAAGATTTTGATTTGTTATTTGTTAAATGGATACCAAGAGAACAAAATAAGGAAGCAAATCAGTATGCACAACAAGCACTATATAAGTTGATAAAAAAGAATAAATAAAAGGAGCACCGACTGATGTGATGTCAATCGGTGCTCCTCGTTTTATCGAAGAAACAAATTATTTTTTATTCTTTTTTGATTTCTTTTTCTTCTTTTTAGCTACTACCTTTTTATTGGTATGTTTTGCTGAAGATTTTTTAACCTTAGCTTGCTCTTCTTTTTGATTTTTCTTTTTAGCCAATAATAAAGGTGCATCCTCATCATTAGATTCAATAGTACGTTTTGTTGTGTCAGCTTCTTCATCTTTATCGCGGCGACGTTTTGCAATTAAAAGCGGAGAATGCTCAGTATCTTCCAATGATTTTTCATCTTCATTTTCATTTGTTACCTCGAAATCCTCTTCGTCTTTTTTGCGACGTTTTGGCATAAAGAATGGTGTATGTTTCACTTTATTGAATGATTCACTGTTTTTGCGTTCATCATTTTCTTCTAAAGTTAAATCTTCTTCTTCTTCTTTTTTGCGACGCTTTGCAAATAAAAGTGGCAAGTGTTTAAAGCTGTCTTTAGAGTCTTTCTCTTTATCGTTACTATTTTCTCTAATTTCTAATTCTTCCTCTTCGTCTTCTTTGCGACGACGTTTTGCAATAAATAACCAGAAGCTAGCTAGTAAACCAGAGATACCTACAACGCCAATTGCGTTTTTAATGATATTGCCAAAATTGTTACCTAAATGACGCATATGAAGTGGATCAATTTCATCATCTTCATCACGTTTCGTTTTATGGCCGGTACTTGAATTGTTAAATGGATGATTTGTAATGCTATTTCCATAACCAATTCGTAAATTGCCATTAACATGTGTATCTGAATTTGTTGATTGCTTATTATGCTCAGATGTTACAATTTGAACTGCTAAAATACTAGCAATACCTCTGTTTAAAGCATCTTCTACTTGTTGAGTCGAACGTGCATTATTAATATTTCTAATTATTTGACCCACTATTTTTATTTAAAATATTTTCAGCATTTGCAACGGCTTGAGTATAAGCAGTTTTCTTATCTGAATCAGCATCATGATAGTTTTCACTTGCTAGTGTATTCGTTTTATCATTAATACCATTTTGCAAGTTAGCCATCGCTGTATTCAATTGCGTACCTGTATTAGATACTGCTTCTACACCAGCTACTGTTGTTGCTTGATCAATTTTAGTTGTTAAATCACGTTTTTGTGCATTATTAATTGACGTTAAGTTATTTAATGCATGTTTAGCTGCATTCTTCGCATTTGTAACGTTTTGATCACCATTCAATGCATTTTTAGCACTCGTAACATTTTGAATAGCCACTTCAACATCTTGTTTAGAAGTATTTGCACCTTGTGTTTTATTCAGAATTGCTTCCGCTCTGCTTACTGCATTAGTATATGCATCACGTTTAGCTTTATCTGCATCAGTAAATTTAACACTTTGTTTAACTGTGCTTTGATCATGGATAGCTTGTTCTAAATTGCCCATTTGCGTATTTAATTCAGTTGCTGCATTTTTAGCTGCTGTTACGTCACTCACATGACCCGCACGATCAATTTGTGATGAGAATGCTGATTTTTGGTTATTTGTTAAGTGTGCTAACGTATTTAAGTTTTGTTTTGCAGTGTTTTGTGCATTTCTTAAGTTTTCAGCACCGTTTAAACCATCTTTAGTAGTATTCACTTGTGTTGCAGATTGGGTAATCGCACTAGCATCCATAGTCGGATTAGTATTTTGATTAATGATACCTTTCGCATTTGACACAGCACTATTATATGCTGACTGGTTATTCGGACTTGCGTCTGTATAGTTTTGACTACCTTTGACTGTAGTTTCGTTAGCAATGCTATCTCTTAAGCCTTTCATTGCATTATTCAATGCTTGTCCATTTGTTTGAACAGATTGTACATCATCTAATCTATTGGCTTGTCCCACTTGTTCTTTCAATTTAGCTTTTTGAGGTGTATTTAATTGCGTTAAGGCATCAATAGCAGTATTGGCGTTTTGTTTTGCTACACGTAATCTTTCGTCACCATTTAATTCTTGTTTCGCGCTGTTCACCTGATTAGCTGCAGCTGTTACTTCTGATGGCGTCGTAACAACCGTTGGCGTACCGCTAATAATATGTTCAGCATTGGTAACTTTAGTTGTGTAAGCATTTTGTTTTGTGCTATCGGCGTTAACATATTTACTGCTTGCTAACGTATTCGTCTTATCAGCAATGGCATGTTTTAATGTACCCATTGCCGTATTCAGTTCAGTCGCATTATGTTGTACATCGTGTGCATTAGATACGCGTTGTGCACCATTGGCTTGTGCTTTTAATGCATCTTTTTGTTTTTGATTTAAATCAGATGCGCCATTGATTGCTGTAATCGCTGCTTGTTTCGCATTATTTAAGTTTTGCGTACCATTTAATATATTTTTAGCATTGTTTAAATTATTAAGTGCTTGTTCAACTGCTGTTTTCGCTGTATTTGGACCGTTTTGCTTATTTAAAATTGTTTCAGCTGCTGATACAGCTTGATTATAAGCATTACGTTTTTGTTCGTCTGCATCTAAGAAGTTTTGGCTTGCTAAAGTTCCAGCTTTATCGTTGATAGCAGTTTGTAAGTTACCCATTGCACTATCTAAACTATTCGCACTTTGTTTAACAGTTTCAACACCAGCTAAGTTTGTAGCTTGTGAAATTTGATTTGTTAAATCATTACGTTGTGCAATAGTTATATGTGTTAAAGTACCTAAATGTTGTTTCGCTGCGTTTTGAGCTGCAATTAATTTTGCATCACCATTCAATGCATCTTTAGCAGTATTCACACGTTGTAATGCTGCTTCAACATCATTTTGCGCAGTGTTTGGACCATGTTGTTTATTTAAAATCGCTTTAGCTGCAGTAATAGCATTATCATACTCTTGTTGTTTATTTGTATCAGCATCACGATATTTCTCAGATGATTTAACTTGAGTTTCATTGTTAATACCACTTTGTAAGCTAGCCATTGCTTGATCTAAATGTTGCGCATTTTGTTTTACAGTATCAACACCACTCACTCTTGTTGCACTTGTTATTTGACTAATCAAATTGTTCTTTTGAGCATCTGTAATACTCGTCAATGTGTTTAAGTACGTTTTCGCATTTTGTTTTGCTGTAGCTAAGTTTTCATCACCATTAAGTGCTGTCTTAGTACTATTCACTTGCTCTGCTTTTTGTGTAATCGTACTAGCATTCATTTCTGGATTACTATTCGCATTAATAATTGTTTCAGCAGCAGCTACTGCGTTGTTATATGCTGTTTGCTTATCATTATTAGCATCTACGTAATCTTCACTTGCTTTCGTCGCATCTTTGTTGGCAATACTTTGTCTAAGCGTATTCATCGCTTGATCTAATGTATTGGCACTTGATTGAACTGTTTGAACACCAGCGACAGTCGTGCCACTGTTAATTTGATTTGTTAAATTCGTTTTTTGTGCAGGTGTTAAATGCGTCATATTATTTAACTGCTGTTTCGCTGTTTGTTTCGCTTGATCTAATAAACGCGTACCATCTAAGTTAGTTTTAGCCGAATTTACTTGATTCATCGCTTCTGTAACTTGATCTTTCGTTTTATTGGCGCCGTGTGCTTGATTTAAAATATCTTTCGCAGCTTGCACTGCATTTGTGTATGCTGTTTTCTTACTTGGCGTTGCATCTTGATAATTTTGACTATTTAATGTCGTTTGTTCATCATTGATCGCACCTTGCAAGTTACCCATCGCTGTATTTAAATCTGTACCTTGTTTTTTAACAGTATTTACGCCAGCAATATTTGACGCAGCATTAATTTTAGATTTAACATCTGCTTTTTGAGCATTATTTAAATGTGGTAATGCATCAATTGCTCTTGCAGCATCTGTTTTAGATTGCGCTAATTTTTCATCACCATTTAATGCAGATTTATTAGTAGTAACAGCTGAAGTTGCATTGTTAACATCATTAACAGACATCGTTGGATTTGTTGATTGATTAATGATTGTTTCGGCACTTGAAACTGCACTGTTATATGCATTTTGTTTAGGTGTATCTGCATCCGCATAATCTTCTGTACGTTTCACTTGCTCTTTATCTGCAACAGCTTGTCTCAAGTTACCCATAGCACTATTTAAGTTTGTTGCATTTTGCTTAATCGTATTGACAGCCTCAATTTGATGCTCACCATTAATTTGCGATTGTAAGTTTTGACGTTGTGCATTATTCAAATGATTTAAATGTCCTAATGCAGTGTTCGCCTCTTGCTTCGCAGCATTTAATTTAGCTTCTCCATTCAATGCCTGTTCTTTACTTGTGACATTTGATAAAGCATTGTTTACATCACTTGGTGTTATGACAGGATGTTGTGCATTACCGTTAATAATGTCATTCGCATGGTTGTATGCATTGTTGTAGTCAGTTTTCTTATTAGTATCCGCATTGACATAATTATCACTTTGGACGACTTGGTTATGATTAGCAATACCTCGTTTTAAACCTGTCATTGCAGTATTTAAGCTTTGAGTGGTTTGCTTAATATCATTTACTGCTTGAACATTTTGCGCACTATTAACTTGTTGTGTTAATGCATTCTTTTGTGCTTGGTTCAAATCACTTGCATGCGTAATCGCATTTGTTGCTTCTGTTTTCGCACGTTGTAAGTTTTGTTGACCATCTAAAGCATCTTTTGTTGATTTCACTGATGCTGCTTTTTGGTTCACTGTATTAACGTCCATCGTTGGATTATTCGTTTCTCCAACGACACCTTTGGCTGCATTGACTGCATTATCATACGCTTGTTTATTAGCTTGTGTTGCGTCAGTGTAATTTTGACCTGATTTAATCGAATTATTATCCGCAACACTGTCTTTTAATTTCGTCATCGCATTATTTAAAGCTGTAATGTTAGACTTAATTGTTTCAAGTGCAGCATGATTTTGAGCAGCATTAATTTGTTGTGTGAAATTATTTTGTTGTGCCTGGTTTAAGTTAGATGCACCATGTAATGTATTTAATGCTGGCTGTCTATCTAATGTTAAACCTTGACGTGCTGTATTTAATTGATCCTTAGCTTGGTTTGCCTCTGCCACTTTATCATTGATATTTTGGACAGTTGGATTGCCACTCAACACTTGATTAATTTCAGTTAACTTTTGACGCGCTGCTTGTAATTTTTGGTTATACGCATTTAACGAAGCGGTCGTCATACCTGTTGTATCTGTTGGTTGATTAATGCTTTGTTCTAATTGCGTTTTCGCATTTTGAAGCGGCGCTTTATCTGGTGTTAACGCTTGACGTGCATGATCCAAATCAGATTTAGCTTGATTTGTCGCAGTAGTATTTGAATTAATTTGATCTACTGTAGGTGAGCCTGCTAATACTTGATTGATTTGTTGAATCTTATTACGTGCAGCCGTTAACTTCGCATTATAAGCATTTACAGAGTCTTGCGTCATACCAGTTGTACTTGTTTGCGTATCAATACTTTGTTGTAATTGATTTTTCGCATTTTCTAAAGGTGCTTTATCGACAGTTAAGCCATTACGTGCTTGATCAAGCGCTGATTTAGCGGCATTCGCTGCTGTAACGTTTTGTCGAATAGTTGCAACGTCTGGATGAGATGCTAGTACGCGATCAATTTCTTGAATTTTAGTTCTTGCTGCTGAAAGTTTGTCATTAAATGCAGCAACAGATGCACTTGTCATACCTGTCGTACTTGTAGGTTGATCAATATCATTTTGTAATTGAGTTTTTGCATTTTGTAATGGTGCTAAGTCTGGTGTTAAGCCAGCAATTGCTTGTTTTAAACTGTTATATTTTTCTTCTACTTTTGTTTTTTCAGCGGCAATTTGTTGGTCTGTCGCATCACCATTATTAATAACAGTTTGTGCATTTGTTGATTCTGTTTGACCCGCACGTTTAGCATTTTCATATGCTTGGATTGATGATTGAGTCATACCATCAGTAGTTACTGATTTATTGATTTCTTCATCAAGTTTCGTTTTAGCAGTTCTTAAAGCACTATTATCAGCTAAAGGTACTAATTGATTAATCGCCTGTGTAATTTTATCATTTACACGATTTACATTTGTTAATGCAGATTGTACCTCTTGTACTGTTCTTATTGGCTTCTGAATGATAGCATTAGCACTATTTTTAGCACTTGTGAGTTCTGCTTGTAACGCGTGCATTGAATTATTATACGCAGTGATACTTGCTGGTTTCTTACCAGTTGTTGTACCAGTACGATTCAATTGTTGTACTGCTTGCTCTAAAGCGTGCGTATCTGCTGTTAAATCATGTTTCGCTTGGTTTAATGCTGTTAATGCGTTATCGACACGATGTTTTTCATCTGAAATTTGTTGTGCAGTTGCATCACCATTGTCAATAACACGTTGAGCTGCAGTGATTTCAGTTTCTGCTTCACGTTTCTTCGCATTATAATTATCAATACTTTGTTGTGTCATACCTGTTGTAGATGGCACTTGGTTTACAGAACTTTGTAAGTTATTTTTAGATGTTACTAATTGGCTATTATCTTCTTTATTTTGAAGTAATGCTTTAGCTTGATCAATCTTAGTTTGTGCTGCACGAACTTTAGTTAATGCATCTGTAACTTGTTGTGGTGTTGCACGATCATTATTAATCACTTGTTGTGCTTCTGTCTTCGCAGCATTGATTTGTTGTTGCGCATTATGAATTGCATTATTGTACTGCGTAATCGTACCTGGTTTTTTACCATCTGTACTCACATGGTCATCTAAATGATTTTTAGCTGTGATTAACTCACGTTTATCAGATTTTGTGAAAATGGACTCTTGTACTTCTTCATTGCTGCCATCATTGTAAGTTACTGTCACAGGAATAGTTGTTGTACTACCACCAGCTAAATTAGTAGGCATTGCTGTACCATTTTTAATCGTTGCATTACGTTTGTTTGCAACTTGAACCGCATTGTTAATTTCAGTAGCTGTTACATTTGAACCATAATCTTTCACAATTTCAGTTGTATTGACAGTATGTTCTGCCGGTGCAGTCAATGTACTTGTATTACTACTTGCTGAATGACCTGTACCTGCTTTCGGCGTAATAGTAATCGTTGAATTTGGTTTTACCGTATTTGCATTAAAAGTCACTTTACCAGTGTGTGCATCTAACGTTACATAGTCAGGTTTATTTGCAATTGTCCATTGATTATTTTGTCCTTGAACCACGCTTAGTGTCTTACTATGTTCTGCACCATTACCAACTTTTTCAGTATATGCAATATCCATAACTTGAGTCGGATTAATTAAATGACCTGTTGGGTTATTTGGCGTGATATCAATGTGACCATTTTGCCAAATTTTCGTAGTAGCTTGGTTCGGTTGTGGTGCAACTACTGTAAAATCATCACTATGTTGTTCATCACTGATTGTTTCACCGCTACCTTGCGTTGCAACAACTTGAATTGTATCAGCAGGATTGAAAGTACCAGCTGCAACCGTAATGCCATTATTAGTTCCAGCAATACCTGCAACATTTGCTGCAGACGCTTCTTTCACCCATGGACTCGTATTATTATGACGTGTAAATGTAGTTACAACATTACCATTACGTTTAATAACTAATTTGTCTGCGTAAGTTGTGACATTACCAGCATGTGTATTCACTGTTTGGTTCACACCAGGTGCAATAGTAATCGCTCCTGCTGCTGATTCGGTAACAGTAGGTTTTGCTGGTTGCAAATTTTTCACCACAAATTTTGCAGGTTGAGATGTCGCAAATGTATGTCCATTATAGATGACATCATATTTTGCATTAACCACTTGTGCAGTATTTGGTTTATTCATAGCTGCCCAGTTTGCATCATTCGTACCAGTTGCCGCATTATTCCATTTATAAGTAAATCCATCTGTTGGTAGTCCAGTCGCATTTTCTATATGAGAATAGCTAGAAGCTTGCGTACCACTTGGTAAAGTTCCGCCAACCGTTGTTGTATATGTGCTTTGAGGGAAATCAAATTGATATACATTGACTGTTACAGGAACACGTTTCGGTGTAGAAATACCTGGATACGTTACATCAACATTTAAGTGTTGAACCCCAGCTTGTTGGTTATTTGGTTGTTGTCTATTTGCCCATGCTGCAGTGATACCATTTGTGTTGGTATTTGGATCAAAAGTAATGTAGTTAATAGCATCCGTTCCATTAGTCAAATTTTGTCCTTTAACATCACGTGCTGGTGCTTTCGCATTGGCCACAGGATATACTTTGACTGGTACTTCTACATTTCGCGTACCTTGACCACTTGGTAATGTTACAACTGCAGTTTTATGAGTGTTGCCGACTGTATTCTTCCATGTATCTAGACTATCTTGCCATGCAACTGTTGCACCATGTGGTGGATTTTGAATAAAACGTTCAACATGACCGAAATCAAATCCATCTCCACCTTTAATAAATACAGGACCTTGAGAAGTCGCTTGCAATTGAGGTGTAACTGTTACATGTGCACTATCATTTGAATCTACTGATTCGTTTCTAGTGACGTCTACTGCTCGACCATGTTCATCTTGAGTAGTATATGTAACATTGTTCATTGAAATTGAAGATCTTGCTTTAATTTCTCCATTTGGTAATGGATCGCTAACTGTTACAACTGCAGAATATCGGCTTCCATAAGTAGTATTTGTAATTGTTAAAGGCGTATTATCTGCTTTAAATAATTTTATTGACGAACTACTCAATACATTATTGATAGTAATTTGTTGATTTGATAGACCTGCTTTATAAGCTACAGAATTTGCATCAATTCTCGGTGGATCAGGTTTAACTTTGGCTAAAACTTTTACAATTTGCGTTTGTCGATTATCATAAGTAATTCGAATATCTCTAGTCGAAATACCAACCACATCTTTACTAGGGCCATATGAATCTGTAAATTGGAAATTCATATGTTGTGCATTTGTTGTCCATGAATCATTAACTGGTTTAACATATTGTTTTGCTTCATATACATCTGATACATCTGGGAATACGACACCTCTATTTGTTTCGAAAACATGTTTAGGAACTGTACTAACCACTTTATATGTTGATGTTTTCGTAATTGGCGTAGTCTCTCCATCAATCAAAATATGTGCAGATACAGTGATGTCTTGACCAATACGTGTATTATCTTTATTTGGAGCTTGACCAGTAACCCAAGTAATTGTCGCATCAGGAATTGCACTACCATTTGATAATTTAAAATAATCAGATGGGCTAGAACCATTACCTGTAGGGAAATCCTGACCTTGAACAGTATAATGTGGATGCGATACAATTTCCGGAATCACATGCTTTACAGGTACATTTACTGTTGATGTTGTGCCGTCTTGGTATGTAACTGTAACTGTTACATTAGCATTATTACCTGTACGATGAACATTACTAACTGTTTTACTCGTTATTTCATTTGCGCTTGCTGTTGCGTAGCTTCTATTTGGCGCATTAGTCGTAAACGTCAACGAATTAATAATTGCCGTTTGATCTGCTTGAGATATCGTTGCATTATTCGCAATATTGGCAATTCTTACAGGATGACTGTCTGTTGAAGACGTTCCAACTCGATATTTATCATGTAAAGGTTTAATCGTAACGCTAAAAGATGTTGCTGCCGTATTACCACTTGCATCATTTGCCACTAAATTGATTGTCTTGTTTGTTGTAGATGTCACATTTGGCGCTGTTGCAGACACATGTTGATGATTATTGTCTACAGTACCAGCAATTTGTGATGTGGTTGGGACAGTTATTGACTGCACACCAAAGTTATCATTTGCTGTAATTGTGTTTGTAAATGTTTCACCAGAGAACACTTGATGATTCGCATAATTACCTACTGTAATTGTTGGATTTACTTTATCACTTGGAACAAAATAAACATTAATGACATCAGTATTGTTAGCAAGTGTTTGATTTAAATGTTCAATGTATTGTTTTGGACCATAAGGCGTTAAATATAATTGCGCTTTGTATACAGCATCTTGCTCGTTATGTGTTGAATTATTTTTAACAACGTGATCAAGTGTAAATGCAGCTGCACCATTTGCTGCTGGTTCATTTACACTCACAACAGTTGCGTTACTATGATTTGAACGTACATTTGAATTTGTAATCTCTTGATTGTTGTTTCCATTAGATGCGTTTACAATATCTAATACTTGGATAACATGACCATTTAATGTATATTCTCTTTGCTTACCATTACTTGCAGACGTTTGAGAATAACCAGTAGTTCTATAATTTGGTCTGCCACCAGCTTCTGCTTGAGCCTTTTCATTACCAGCAATATTATTACGCAATCCAGGAACAGTAGTTGTCGCTTTTAACAACGTTAAAATATCATTCGTATTAATTTGTGTACCTAATGTTGCATCATAGTGATATATCAAAGATTTATGATCATCAGACCATGACAAACCACCATCTGTAGGTCGCGAAGCGATTTTTCCATTTGTCCAAGTAACCGTATAGTCTTGTGGGAAGTTAACCCAACGCAGGAAGTTCATATGATCTAAATTAGATGTAAATGATTTCGATAAGCGACCTTTATTAATATTAACGTTTATCGTACTAACATTGGCACCATTAGGTGTATTTGTAACTGAAATATCTCCTTCAGCAAGAGTTATAGCATCTCTATTCGCAGCTATAAATGCTTGTTTTACTTTTGAAATTTCATCAGCTGTTAAATCATATGTAGATGAACGGAAAACTCGTTGATCACCTTCAGGTTGTTTAACATCAACAATTTTTAAAGTTAAATAGAAATCTTCAGAGTCTTTATGATACGCATTTGTTGCCGTTAAGTGATACAACTGAGAACCTGCATTCATTTGACTCACTTCTTGTGCACTAGGAATTGTTCTATCTGCCCTAATATTTATAAATGTACTATTAGGAATCGCATGTCCATTACTCAGAGTGAAATATTGTTTCAAATCACCGATATCAAATGATTGACCTTTAGCAATTGTAACTGTTGCAATTTTATTATTATTTGCTGTTTGATATTCTGTTTTAATGACTGGTTCATATGTCATCACGTTCGAAGCATCAAGTTGTGTTGATGAACCATCACGATAATGAATTGTCACATTACCATTATTATCAACAGTAATTGGATTTGTAGATGAATAATAACCATTTAAATCTGTATTTTTATTTTTTAATGCATTAATAATTTGTTGTTTTACACCATTTGACAAAGAAGTAGGATTAGCAACTACTATCTTCTCTGGATTACCTAATACGATAGGATGCACATCTTGACTAATTTCGCCTACATGGATTGTCACCTGTTTAGATTGACGATCGTTTGTTGTGTTATTAACATTGTCGGTTGCTGTAACTTTAAATGTAATATCACTATTGAAGGCTTGATTATTTGGTATTCTTCCAGTGATTCTCAAAGTACCATTATTGTTTGTTTTAGTTAAAGTCGATGTCCATCCACTTGGTAACGTTGCAACATTTGTACTTTTCACACCAGAATGTCTATCTGTAACACCTATTGTAAAATTCACTTCATCGCCACGATAATATTTCGTACTTAATCCAGTTGGATTATCAATTGTTGGCGGTATATCATCCGGCAAAATTGTGACACCATTACTTAAATTTGATGCTACTACATTATTGTAATAAACAATTGCTTTAACTTGTTGACCGACATGTGGCAAAAACACTGTGTATTGATCTACAGGTATTGTTAGTGTTGTATGCACACCATCTGGATGTTCTGAAGCGATTTTTGAATAATTCGAAGGTATCTGATCTGCTTCTGAACCGCCACTATTTGTATTAGCATTAGGAACAACTAAATAAACAATAGCAGTTGGGTCTAATGGAACACCCGAAACTGTAACCGGTGCTTTTTGTAATGCTTTACCTCGTAATTCTTCAGCAGTTGTTGTGATTCTTGGTACATGTGGTTTAACACGTATTTCAAATGGTTGTTCTTTACGACCAAAACGCACAGTTCCGAAATAGTCCCCAGGTAATAAGTTACCAACAAGTTCAATATTTCTTTCTCTATTATTATTAGGTCGGTTTGTCGAGTTCTCAATGTGTAATGTACGTGGAATACCTGTAATTTGCCAATCACTGTCTGAAAAGTTTACATTACTTGTTAAATTAATACGTATTGGCTGATTAGTAGAAACAAAACCACCTAAGTTCACAGAAGCATTACCTTGATTACCAGTATATACATAAAACACTGGATGTCCCGCTTGCTTTGAAAATGGCTTTTGAGCTAAGTCTTCAGTATCATCATTTTTATAAAATTTAATATTATGTTGTATTTCAGGTAAGACCGTTAAGTTTACTGGTACCAATGTTTCATGATTTCCATATCCATCAGGATAGTCAAATCCAATCATTAATCTTATCGGTCTACCACTTCTAGCTGCTTCTTGTAGTTTTTGATCAGTGAACAATTGACTTATTTCATATTCATTTAAATCATGTGCTCTTCCATTTCTAAATGCTGTAGGATTATCATTGGGTGAGTAAAAACCTAACACTTTATTACTAGGTGTTCTAACGTAGCTCAATGGATCATCTATAAAGTCATCAACGTTTAAGTTAGTACTTTCAAGTATCTTTCTATCTTTAAAATTATTTTGACTAACCTCAACTCTTTTCGTAGTACCAAGACGATACGAACGATTAACAATTTGTCTTAATCCATCTAATCGTAGTTGATAATCACTGTCGGATTCAACGTATAACTGACTATACATAAATAGTTGATTATATTCTAATGCACGACCACCAGCTGCATAATACAACTTATTTGTAGTTGGTCCTTGTGTTTTAAATGAGATTGTATAGCTTGCATCCCCTTCACCAATAAATGTATACACTTTTGGTACACCTGGTGATTGTGTTGGTTTTTCACCATTAATATATTCAAATATTTGTTTACCAAATGCTTTTGTTGCAGCTGGTGCTCCTGCTTCACTAAAGTAGTCACCTGCACGAGCTAAATCTTTTAAGCTATAGATTTGTACTGTTGCCCATTCATAAATAGTCTGTCCTTGTCTATTTCTAATTTTAAAATCTCGTGAACGAGAATCATTAACACCATATGGCCACATTTGCGGTAACGGTTTGTTAGCACCTTGTCCTGCACCATTACTCCACTGTACATTCGTACCATCAGCATTAACCGTTACAAAATCTGTTCTTCCTACTGGTGTTTGATCAGCCGGTAATGCAAACCAGAAAATCATTTCTTCATGCGGTGCATGTCCTTTATTAAATTTAATAGTCCATTGATAACCATCATTTGTTTGTTTTGCAGTCATCAGTACAATTTCTTTTGCTGCAGATGCTTTCAAAGTATTCCAAGGTGTAGTTGGTAAATAGTACGGTGCACCTTTATTAGAAGCGTTAATATATGTACCTGCAGGGTAACCTGAACCATCATTTGCATTTTCAACATAGTATGAAGAATCTGCATTTTGATAATTAGATACTGATCTCGGTTCTATAGATCTTGACTCAACAGAACGCGTTTGAATTCTACTCGAACGACGACTTGTTTGTTGGCGTTGTGGCATTGTACGAATTAAAGCAACAGCTTGTTCTAATTCTTTATATGCAAGTTGCAAGTCTTTATTGTTTATTGGATCATTACTACCTAACAATGTATTGATTTTGTCAAAAATACCTTTTACGTAGTTAAATGTTGCAGAATCTGCATTATCACGGTCAATGTAGCGATAATCATGATAATTTGCATCGAAAAATGCTTGTAACTCATTACGATCATGTTGAACGTTACCATTTTCCGATGTATCTGATGCTGTCACTACATTTCCTTGATGACTTTCAATATGCGTTGCTTCACTTTGATTTGTAGTGTTATTCGCAGTATGGTTTTCACCTTGCGCATGATTATGGTCTTCTTGACTATTTTGCGCCTTAGCAGCATGGGAATCATTGTTAGATTCTTTTGGTTGAACTGCAGGTTGCTCTTTTGCTGTAGATGTCGGCGCTACATTTGCATCTACTTGTTTGGTTTGATTGTCATTAGATTGTTGAGTTACTGTGTTTGTAGTAGAAACTTGACTATTTTGTGAATCTTGAGAAGTTTGTCCTTGTGATTCTCGATTATTCGTCTGTTCATTGCTACCTTGTTGTGTTTGTTTAGCTACTGTTGCAGCTTGATTTGTTTCTGCAGCATGTGCATGTGATGTATTTAATCCTAAAAATACCAATGTCGCAATAACCGTTGAAAATGTTCCAACTGTATACTTACGAATACTAAACTTTTGAATTTTATCACGATAATTCACAGCTATTGTTCACTCCTTATCTTGTTGTTATGTCTCTGTTGTGTTGTGAATGTATTTACGTTTGATTGCATGTGCATTGTAATGTTCAGTCTATTCTCAATTAAAAATAAAAACTGATGTCGATTCAATACAATTTAACAATCTATCAAAAACGTATTGAAACACATTACAACTATGTGTTGAACAATTTATTTATGCTCCAGAATATAATAACACAAAATATATTCATTGGTAAATTGAATTTGTGACAATTTATAATAATTATAAATAAAGTAGTGTAAAAGGGTAATAAAAAACCGTCACTTTTGTTTGATCATCAATGTGATCTCACAAAAGAAACGGTTTATTTTTTGTATAATTTTATTATTGTAGCGACATTTATAATTTCAAGCTAACTTTATTTTATTGTAATTGTGATACGTTTTGTTTTGGCACAAGTATCAAAATGATAATGAATGATAAAATTCCCATACCTGCATTCAACCATAAAGCTATCATTGCACCTGTATAAATATTTGAAATACTTGATACAATTGCATAAACTGCACCACTTAATGCAACACCAAATGCCCCACCTAATGCGGAAGCCATTTTATATATACCTGCAGCAACGCCTACTTTTTCCAATGGAGCATTTGCTATAGCAGTATCTGTTGATGGTGTCGCATAAATTCCAAGACCCAAACCAAAGAATAAATAACCAATAATGCAACAAATGACATATATGACCTCTGGAAGAAATGTTAACGAAATCAAACATTCACCTATAATCAATACACCCGTACCAATTAACATCGGTTTCTTACAACCAAGTATTTGAAGTAACTTTTCACCTACACGAATCATAATAAGTACCATAACTAGATAAGTTATTGATAAACTACCGGCTTGTAATGATGAATAGCCTAGTCCTCTCTGCACAAATGTATTTGCTACAATTAACGTTCCAGCAACACCGTTGAGAAGAAAGTTTGAAGCAGTTGCACCAGTATAGGCTTTATTTTTAAATAGTTTAAAATCAATCAACGGGTTTTTAACATATTTTTCAAGAATGATGAAATATGCGAAAGATCCAATTGCAATCGCTAGCAAAATGATAAACATCATTGATGTCACACCTAATTCTGCACCCTTTGTAATTAATATATTTAAACTTAATAACATAATTACTAATACTATCAGACCTTTAATATCGAATTTATTAATTGAAATGTTTTTAGCTTTAGTTTCTGGCGTACCTTTAATTAATATCAGGGCTACAATTGAAATCACAATTGAAAGTATAAAAATCCAACGCCATCCTAAAATGGTTGCTACAGCTCCACCAAAGAATGAACACACACCAGATCCACCCCACGAGCCAATTGACCAATAACTTAACGCTCGTTGTCTATCCTTACCAACATAATATGACTTAATTATAGATAACGTTGCAGGCATAATACATGCTGCTGAAATTCCTTGTATTAATCTACCAATAATTAATAGCAGAGGAACATTAGAAACAATAATTAATAATGATCCTAGAATACTTAAAATAATACCTATATTTGTCAGTTTAATACGACCATATTTATCAGCAAGTCCTCCCGCACCAACTACAAACATGCCAGAAAACAATGCAGTTATACTAACAGCAATGTTAATCGTTCCAATATCAGTATTAAAGCTATCCTCTAGAATTGGTACAACATTAACTAGTGATTGTGCAAATAGCCAAAACGTGATTACGCTTAAGACTATTCCAATCAACAATTTATTATTACCTACAAACGCTTCTCTAGACGGCTTTTCCATCTCTTATTGCCTCCCTATTTTTAAAAAACAGACAAATTTCCACAATGAAAATTTGTCTGACTGATAGAATAATCGAATGATATACATATACCTTCTAATCATTAAACTTATCGTTTAAACACTTTATGACTCGATCAATTATTCCAAATTTTTATTCCCTTGCAGCTTTTTGTTTCTTTTTGTAGTAATAGACCGGTATTCCTAAAGCAGTAATTAATATCCCAATAATCGCTAGAATAAACTGAGTAAATAACGTATTTATTAAAACAAAACTACCCGCTAATATAGCAATTAAAGGTATGATTGGATATAGAGGTACTTTATACGGTCGTTCCATATTTGGTTCTCGTTTTCTTAAAATAATTACTGCAACAAAAGACATACAATAGAATAACCAAATTACAAAAATCAACATGTTCGTAATCGTATCAAATGCGCCCATTGACATCATGATGATTGCAATTATAAGTTGTATAATTGCTCCAAACCAAGGTGCACCTGATTTTGTTAATTTTGCAAACAAGTGGCTAAATGGTAATAACTTTCTTTCAGCCATGGCATATGGCACACGCATACCAGTCATTGTATATCCATTTATCGTACCGTAAACAGAAATTAAGATACCAATTGTAATAATTTTACCGCCATATTCACCAAATAATATTTTTGATGTATCAGATGCTGCATTTAAGTTTCCAGCAAGTGATTCAATTGGAAGTGTTAATAAAAATGTTGCATTAATTAATAAGTAAACTGCCATAATACAACCGATACCTACTGAAATAGCTAATGGTAAATCTCGCTTAGGTTTTTTTAGTTCACCTGCAACATTTCCGACATGAATCCAACCATCATATGCAAACATTGTAGCTAATAAACCACTACCAATTGCTGTAAAAAAGCCATTTCCAGAATTACCAGTAGATGGAATTAATGAAAATGTGATATCTCCAGATTGGAAAATACCGAATATAACAATGACGATAATTGGGATAAGTTTAATTACTAATGTTACAGATTGTAAAATACCACCTGCTTTAGATCCCAAGAAATTAATCAACACTATAGATAATGCAGAAGCGATAGCTATAGGTATTAACATACTTGATGATAAATGGAATAAATTAATTAATTGTGTCGCAAAAACAATAGCGAGGGCTGCGACGTTTGCTGGAAAATATATAAATGATTGCGCCCATCCTGAAAGGAATCCCCAGAAATCACCGTATGTATATTCTATATACTTCGTTAAGCCACCTGTTTCAGGGATTGCAGCAGCAAGTTCTGCTGCTGTTAACCCTGCACAAATGGTAGTGATGCCGCCTAGGAACCATACAAATAAGGCCATTCCTGCTGTTCCTGTTACTTCTGTTACGTTTGAAATTTTAAAGAATACACCTGAACCAATTACTGTGCCCATTACGATTGCAAACGCTGAGAAGAAACCTATATTTTTTTGTAATTCTTTACCATTTGACATAATTACACCTCATTTTTAAGATTGAAAGTTTTAACCTACCACACCCTTACTTGTATCCGCGATATTTAGTCCATGTTCAATGACACCAGAAACTCTAGTTAAGTCAACATTCCCTCCTGAAACTAACGCAACGACATTTTTACCCTCTAGCCATTTTTTATCAATTTTCCCACTTAAAATAGCTGCTGTAGGTAATGCCCCAGCACCCTCAGTAATGATTTTGGCACGTTGCATTAAATCTTGCATAGCATGTTCTATTTCCTCTTCTGATACAAGAATAAATTCATCTACTAAATGTTTTACTACTTCATAAGTTTTTTCGCCTGGTACTTTTACATCACAACCATCTGCAATTGTGCTATCTTCACGATGTTCAGTTAAATCTCTCTTATAGAATGACTCTGCCATTCCATGCACATTTTCAGCTTGAACACCGATAATATGAATTGATGGATTGAAAGATTTTAACGCGGTGGCAATACCTGCAATTAGTCCGCCTCCACCAACTGGAACGATTACAGTATTTACATTCCAAATATCATCTAATATTTCAAGTCCAATCGTACCTTGTCCTGCCATGACAAATTTATCATCATAAGGATGAACAATAGTCATTCCGTTTTCTTTTGCTAATTCTTCCATATAAAGTCTAGTTTCATTAAAGTTTTTACCTTTTAAGATGACTTTTGCGCCATACCCTTTGGTAGCATTCTGTTTAGCAATAGGTGCCGTTTCTGGCATAACTATCGTTGCATCAATACCTAATAATTTTGCTGTCAAAGCTACGCCTTGTGCATGATTTCCGGCTGATGCACCAATAATACCTTTAGCTTTCTGTTCATCTGTTAAATGGTTAATTTTATTACTTGCACCTCTAAATTTAAATGAACCTGTGAATTGCATGTTTTCAAGTTTTAAAAACACATTACCTTTAGTGATATTTTGACTTAAATACATTGATTTAATTAAAGGTGTTCGGCGAATGAATGGTTTAATACATGCTTTTGCTTCTTCGATATCTCCTAAACTTACAATGTGTGCTGTTTGTAATGCTACAGTGTTGGTTGTCATAATAATTACATCCTTCCGTTTTGTAAATTTTTAGTCCAAATATTGCTCATTTATTTAAAAATTCATTTCACTCTTTTTTCCATTACAAATTTTTTATTCAATAACACTTAAAATATCTTTAAAATCAAGGTCATGAGATGTTGCTAATCCTTTGTTAGTCACTTGACCTTTATATATATTGATACCAGTACTTAACGCTTCGTTATCTTTAATGGCTTGTTCCAAACCTTTGTCACAAATTTCTAAAATATAATCAATATTTCCTTGTGCTAATGCCATAGTTGAAGTTCTTGGTACAGCGCCTGGTTGATTAGGAACACCGTAGTGAATTACGCCTTCTTCTTCATATACTGGATCAGAAATTGTAGTAGGTTTAATTGTTTCTATGGTTCCGCCTTGGTCAATAGCTATGTCGATTAATACTGATCCTTTTTTCATTGATTTGACCATTTCACGAGTAACTAATTTCGGTGGTTTTGCACCAGGAATTAAAATTGTAGAAATAAATACATCTGCTTTTTTAATTTGCTCTGCTAAATTTTCTGGTGTTGATTTAACAACTGTGACATCTTTATCTGCATACATTTCTTCTAAACATTTAATACGATCATCATTTAACTCGATAATAATAACTTTGGCATTCAATCCTAATGCAACATTTGCTGCATTCGTTGCTGCAACTCCGCCACCGAAGATGACATATGTACTTCCTGGAATATCAACATTTTCATGCACGCCTGTTACTAAAGTACCTTGACCACCATGTTGTGCTTCAGAGTAATAAGCTCCCATAATAGCTGAACGTTGCCCTGCTATAGCACTCATTGGCGCTAATAATTCAGCTTTGCCATTTTTGACAATCGTTTCACCACTTATAGCCGTTACACCGACTTCTTGCATTTTTTCAACAATATTTTTAGAAGATGCTAGATGTAAAAATCCCCAAATTATTTGATTTTCCTTAAAATATTGATATTCACTTTCATGTGGTTCTTTTACCTTTATAACTAAATCTGCTTCCCATGCCTGCTCATGACTGACAATCGAAGCGCCTTCTTGTTCATACATTTCGTTTGAAAATCCGGATCCAATGCCAGCATTATTTTCAACAATTACTTTATGACCTGCATCCGTTAACTTACGCACATTTTCTGGTGTGCAAGCTACACGTCCTTCGCCTTGTTTTAATTCTTTAACTACTGCTACTAACATTTGAAACACTCCTCTTTATATTTGTGAATAATTTCACAATAATTTTATCTATCGGTTATGCATATGTAAATACCATTAATTAATTATTCATAATTTATCTATAATTTGTTATGAAATATTTAATATAATATTCTTATTTATAAATATAATGTGCAATTATACCATTTAGTTAAACTCTTTCCCTCTATATAATTTATAGTTGTATTTATACATTGCCTCAAATTCCAAATATTTAAATCTGATTTATTTTTGATTAAAGTTGTAACTATTATACTTAATAGGTGTTAAGTAAATAATTTTCCGACCATTAAAATTAGATAATGTACTATCTTTTTGAATTGCTTTCTCCGAAGTTACTGAATAAAAAAATGACAACTTCCAACCATCGTAGTTAGAAATTGTCATTTAATATTTATTGTTTATTCCATCAAATACTTCATTATGTTTAAAAATGTGTTGAAAGATATTTACCAGACACATGTAATTCATGCTCGCTACAAATTGATAATATATGGTTCAATGTCGTAGCAAATGACATCTGTTCAAATAATGATTTACTGTCTACTGGCACTTCAGTATGAATCTCTGCAAGACGTTTTGATAAATATAGTTCTTCTATGTTGTCATTTATTTTATTTCGTTGTCCAGCCGATAAGTCTTCTAAATTTTCAACTACATTTTCAACACTTTGATACTGTTGAATTAATTTGACTGCTGTTTTCTCACCAATACCTTTAACTCCAGCATATCCATCAGCTGTATCACCCATAAATGCTTTAATATCAATCAGTTGTTTAGGTTGTAGTTGATATTCTTCAGTAAATCGATTTAAAGTATAACGATTATAAATATTGAAACCTTTTTTGATTAACCACACTTCAACATTGTCGTTAATACATTGGAGTAAATCTCTATCACCAGTAATAATATAGACATTATTATTAACTGAATATTGTTGTGCTAATGTCCCTATTACATCATCTGCTTCATAATTTTTAACACCAATATTTACAAAACCAAATTGTTCAGAAATTTCCTTAACATAATCAAATTGTGGGATTAACTCTTCAGGTGGAGCTGAACGGTTTTGTTTGTAGCCGTCAAACATATCATTTCTAAATGTTGATTGTCCCATATCCCAACATACAGCAACATGCGTTGGTCTTATTTCATGTATGGCTGAAAAGATATGACGCACAAATCCTTGTATACCATTAGTAGGTACACCTTGTGAATTATACATAAATTGTTTATGAAGACTTGTGGCATAAAAATGTCTAAATAATAACGCCATTCCATCTACAAGTAATATTTTATTTGGCATTTAAAACGGTCCTTCTTTCTTAATATATAATTGTTTCAAGTTCTTTATGTTTAACTTTTAATTGATTGATAAGTGAGCTATCTAAATCAAATGCTAATAAATCATTCACTTGTGTTTGAATATTATCTTCAATAATTTTAAATTGCAATTCAGCCTCACTAGCCATCTGCTTAACATAATCTTCAAGCTGCTGCCTTAATAGTCCTAATTGTGGTTGTAATAATTCAACTGTACTTTGACAAATCAATTCATGAATCTCTCTTTGTCCATTTAGATTTAAAATTTTACGTTTCGTTAGTTGTTTTGGCAGCGCATTAAGCATATCATTTAAATCAATATGCAATAATGGTTGTTCCACAACAGTTGGTTCAAATTTAAATTGAGGATTAATAATCACATGTAATTGCGCTAATTGCTGAATAATTGGTGCAATTTGATTATCAAGTTGTGTATTGAAATATTTTTTTATACGTTCTGTAATTAAAGATTGCTCTAAAAATAGGCGTTGATGAATTTGATCTAAATAAATTTTTGATGAAATTTTCTTTTCATCGTTAAAATCACTATTTTGCGTCATCTGTGAATTAAATACTGATTTCACGTCATCTAATAATTGCAGTTTCAATCGCGAATTTAAATGATAAACTTGTTCTTCAACTTCATTATCCGTACGTTGTATAGTTGCATCAATTAGCTGATGTTGCAATCTTTGCTTATCTTTATACGTTACCAACTTTTCCTGACGACGTGTAATTTCTGCTTTATTTGTTTCAAATTCGTTAATCATCTCAACGTACGAATGATCAATTTGTTGTAATTGATGAATCATTTGTTGCTCTAAAATTAATTTTGATTCTACATCTACAAAATGCTGAATACTATCTTTTAGTTGATTAATACCTAAATCTGAAGTTCTAAGAGCTTCTCGACTCGAAACAGCGAAAATGTCTGAATGTAAGTTAACTTGACTTAATGCATCAGATACATAATTTTTAACCGCTTCAAGATCATCTTCATTTTCAGCTAAATCTGAAGCGTTAATAACCATTTTAAATGCTTGATTCTCATTAAGTTGGTTCATATCCTTCATATGTTCAATAAACGCTTTGTCATTATCTGTAAATGAATGATTAAAATAGCTCACATATAAAATTAAGTCTGATGAAGTTAAAATTTGTTCAGTTTCATTTGTATGTCTTTGGTTATTAGAATGTAAACCTAATGAATCTACTATAATTTTTCCTTTTAACCAATCATGCATTAATGCAATATGCACTGTTTTAACAAAAGTTGCGTATTCATCTTCTGCACTCCATTTTTTTAATTCTTGCTGGTTTATGGCATGCTTTTCACTAATATTCAACATTTCCTCATACATTTTATAATGTTTTTCAATCGCTTGAATAAAAGCCAGTTGATTCTTATTTAATTGTTGTTTTAATTTTTCTAAATCTGAATTGAAAAAGTCTTCAAAAGTCGTAAATGACTTACGATGATACTCGACTACTGCATTAATCTCGTTTAACAACTGTTCTTTAGATTTCAAAGTAATATAACTTTCATCACCATAAGATATTTCTGTTGTAGCTGCAGTAGTAGGATTTGGAGAACTCACTAAAATATGTTCACCAAGTAACGCATTGATTAAACTACTTTTACCAGCACTAAATGTTCCAAATACACCAATCTTTATTAATTTATTGTCTAATCTTGTTAATGTATCACGTATATCTTGCTTCGTCCGATTAAATAAAGGTATTTCTGAAATAATATCAAGCCCTTTTTGAATATCGATTGAAGTCTCTGTCGCAGTTAGCCTTTGATTGATTTGTTGATGTCCTGTTTTAATATGAGCTTTTTCCGAAGCTAAGTTATATGTCGTTTCTTGTCTACCAATCAACTTATCCAAAGATTCATCTAAATGGATATAATAATGACGATAATTTCTAGTAGTTAATGACTGACGTAATTCACTTAATTCGGTATAACGTTGATATTCTTTCAAATCTTCATTTTCTTCAGAAGGTAACTCATCTGCTTGTACATTCATAATGATTTCATTAAAAATTGGCGTAGATTGTTGCTCTACATATTTTTTTATCGCTTTAACTACTTCATCTGAAAAGGTTAAAACATACGTATTGCTAATAGATGTTTGAGGTTGATATAAGCTTCCAATCATTTTCGGGTCGATTTCATAATGTTGATTCAACACTTGATCTGCCGCCTCTTTTTTATTAATGAAACGTGTTACGAAGGACATGTCTTCACGCATCGGTTGGCGTATTTGTTGATTGACATATTGTTGCAATGCATCTATTGCTCTATCAAGACGCTGTTGTTGAATTTGTTGTTTTTTCTTCTTTTTATTAAAAAGTCCACCAACATTAAAATCTTGAGACATACTTTCTAAATAGCTACGTAACATTTCACGCATATCGTGAGGCATAATATATGCATTTTCTAAAATATTTTTACGCTTATTCTTTAAAAATGTCATTAATTCATCTGGATTATTTAAAAGTTGTGCTTCTTCACTTACAGCTTGATGTTGCTGACTGTTTAAAAAAGCTTGTTCGAATTCATCTTCTTCAATGCCTAAATCTTCTAATACATCTTGAATTTCGGATTGAATATAATCAAGTTGTGCTTCAGTAATATAATCAACGGTTCTTGCAGTATAATCTCCAATTGTTTCTCTATGTTGATCTAAAGAAACAAGATAATTAGATAACGCTTCAAGTTCATTTTCAGGATGATCAAATTTTGAAACGTAAAATGTTCGTGCTAATTTAATATCCCAATCTGCAATTGACTTTTCAACACGCGCTTTAAATGTATCAAATGATAATTCTTCATCTTGATGTTTATCTATTTGATTGATTATAAATACCACTGGAATACCTACATCATTAATGTGTTTCATAAACTTGAAATTGAGCTCAGATTGCACATGATTGTAGTCAACAGTATAAAACAGCATATTACTCGTATACATATACTGCTCAGTAATAGATTGATGTGATGCGACATTAGAATCGACACCTGGTGTATCTTGTAATGTAAATCCATTGTTAAATTTAGTTGATTGAAAATTAATTTCTACAGATTCAACGTCGACATTTTGACGATTCATTTCTCTTACTTCATCATAATTTGATAGTTTGGCATATGTTTGATTTGGTAAGTTAGCTATAATGTCGTTGTTATCAGACACTGAGACAATAGCTGTATTACTCGTTGTTGGTACAGGTGAACTTGGTAAAATATCTTGTTCAATAAGTAAATTAATTAATGTAGATTTACCTGCTGAAAAATGACCAACAAATGATAATGTATATTGCTGTAAATAAACTTTCTTAATAACTTGATTTATTGTATGTAAAAGTGCATCATTTTGCGACTTTTCAACTTCTTTTTTCAATTTATATAAAAGATCTAATTGTTCTTTATTAATCATGTTACTTTCCCCTTTGATTCGTTCACATATAGATACTTTTTTGTTAATCATGACGTATAACAATGAATAATGATCAACAATAAAATAATAATCCTTCACGCATAACGTTATGTATAAATTTTATCATAGCTATTTAATAAAACCTACGAATAATCAATATTATGCTTACAATCCCATTCGAATTTTCATTTTCCAAAAAAACACAAATCAATTTTAAATTTTTCCAAAAAATAAATTTTGTCACAGTTTGTTCACACACGTCACAGAATTGACACCGTATAATAGCCAAGTGGGAGGGAAACATGAAAAATACATTTAATCCATTACAGAGATTGCATTTCTATGCAGCATTATTTATCGCCCCGTTGTTAATCACATTAACCATTTCGGGCATTGGTTATCTATTTTTTCCAGAAGTTGAAAATAACATCTATAAAAATGAATTTTTCGGCGATAGCGATATTAAAACACATCAAACATTAAACGATGCGGTTCATCAAGTTGAACGTAAATATGAAGGTTTCTTTGTCAGTAAAGTTAGTGTAATGGCAGAACCTTACAATAATCGAATCACAATTAGTGATATGGCAGGAAATCAAAGATATGTCTTTTTAGATCAGAATAATCAAATTGTTGCTGATCAAAATGCTAAACATACGTATTCAAATGTCATGCGGAATATACATAGTTCACTTTTCACTGAAAACACAATCATAAATTACTTGGTTGAGTTAACTGCATGTTGGACTATATTTATGATTCTATCTGGTACGTATTTGCTCATTAAAAAGCATTTGATATCAAATAGAAGTAAATCACTTCGTTGGCAAAAATGGCATGCAATACTTGGCATGATTATTGCAATTCCAGTATTCATTTTAGTCTTAACTGGATTGCCATGGTCTGGTTTTATGGGTAGTAAAATAGCGGGATTGATGGAAACAAATGGTAATCTTGGTCAATCTGAACTATCAATAAATCCACCTAAGTCCGACCTGAATGAGTTACCTTGGGCTACCCGTAAAAATAAGCAACCAGCGTCATCTGAAAAGAGCTCAAATAGTCACCATGGCGGAATGACAATGCCTCAGACAAAATTAGATCATCAAATTTCAATTGATAAAGTTGTCACTAACGCGCAAAAATCAGGAATTAAAAAGCCATTTTCAATAGTTTACCCTAGTGATAAAAACGGCACATTTATTGTTTCTAATACGAGTAACTCTGGCGTGACTGGGCTAGATGTATCACCATACGACGAAAAAACACTTTACTTCGATCAGTATAGTGGCAAAAAACTTGGTACAATTAAATATGATGATTATGGTATTATTGCTAAATGGTTTACTTGGGGCATTCCACTTCATGAAGGTCATTTATTTGGCGTTTTAAATAAAATCATTAATTTACTTGTTTGTATTGCTTTATTAGTTGCTATTAGCATGGGTTTTGTATCGTGGATCAAACGTACAAAAAATGCTTCTGTAAAATTACCACATCGCGTCAAAAAACCAGTATCATTAACTTTAGTTATCTTCTTAGTAATATTAGGATTGTTAATGCCTTTATTCGGATTATCACTAATTCTGGTATTTTTATTAGAGTTAATTTTGTATATTAAAGATCGAAAAACTAAGCAATAATATATTCAAGCTTAAAATTCGAACCAAAGCAATAGCGGGAGCTTTTCGTCAGTCAAACTTAATAAAAATGCAAAATTAAAAGCATCTAAAACGTATTTTTAGGTCGAAATTATTAGACCTTTATTACGTAATAGATGCTTTTTTATTAATTCATATGCATGTCATGAATTTTCATCATTAAACCATGAGGAACATCATCATGTTGAACGACTTCTTGTTTATAAAATGTCTTGCCTTCATCTTTAGAGACAAGTTTAACAAAGTCTCCTTTTTTCGGCTTAAAACTATCAGCTGGTTTTACCTTTATATTATGTTTTACTAAGCCATCTTTTTCACTGACAACTTTTTCTGCATTCATGTTGCTGTTCATGTAACCATAGTATGTCGTTTTTTGACTTGAAAAAATCATTAAACATACTACAGCAATACCAATAACTACTAAAGTAATTGATAAACCTAGACCCATTTTTTTACCCATTTTAAACTCCTCCACTTTACCGTAAATGCATATATTCATACCTATAGCTTCATAAAAAATGACTGTTGTACACCATGACAAACATTTTAGTTATCGATCGTTTTACGTTCAGCCTTTTTACCCCAATATTGATAATACGTACATTCAATATAGCCATTAAATAATTTACGTCGTTTTGTTGCTTTACGATCTACTAAATATTCAAATTCTTTATTACTTGTTAAAATATATGTTGATAAATAAGGATGTTGTTTCATTAATTTGCCGATATAACGATACATTTCTTCAACTTCTTCACGGTCACCTATACGTTCACCATAAGGTGGATTTCCAATTAATGCCACCGGTTCTTCCGTATCGATTGTTAAAGTATTGACGTCTTTAACACTAAACTTAATTATATCTGCTAAACCAACTTCTTCGGCATTTCGTTTTGCAATTTCAACCATTTCTGGATCAATATCAGAAGCATATACTTGAATTTCTTTATCATAGTCTGCCATTTTATCTGCTTCATCTCTATAATCATCATAAATATTTGCCGGCATGATGTTCCATTGTTCTGATACAAATTCACGATTAAATCCAGGTGCAATATTTTGTGCAATTAGACAAGCTTCAATGGCAATTGTTCCTGATCCACAAAACGGATCAATTAATGGTGTATCACCGTTCCAGTTTGCAAGTCGAATTAAACTAGCTGCTAATGTTTCTTTAATAGGTGCTTCACCTTGTGCTAACCTGTAGCCACGTCTGTTTAAACCTGACCCTGATGTGTCGATAGTCAGTAATACATTATCTTTTAAAATAGCAACTTCAACTGGATACTTTGCACCTGATTCATTTAACCACCCTTTTTCATTATACGCACGCTTTAAACGCTCAACGATGGCTTTCTTAGTTATTGCCTGACAGTCAGGCACACTATGTAACGTTGATTTAACACTTCGTCCTTGAACTGGGAAATTACCTTCTTTGTCTATAATTGATTCCCATGGTAATGCTTTGGTTTGTTCGAATAATTCATCAAACGTTGTTGCATTAAAGCGACCAACTACTATTTTGATTCTATCAGCCGTACGTAACCATAAATTAGCTTTTACAATTGCACTTGCATCCCCTTCAAAAAAGATACGACCATTTTCAACATTTGTTTCATAGCCTAATTCTTGTATTTCTTTTGCAACAACTGCTTCTAATCCCATCGGACAAACTGCAAGTAATTGAAACATATATGATTCTCCTTTTACACAGGTATTTTATTCTTAATTAATGTTCATAAATTATTTATCATAACAACTTATCAATTCGCTGTATCCATTTTAATTTGATATAAAATAAGGCATTGCCATTATAACAAGACATACCATTCATTTTAAGTGTTCTTTTCATGAAAAAAGCTCTCCATCATCTAGGAGAGCTAAACTAGTAGTGATATTTCTATAAGCCATGTTCTGTTCCATCGTACTCATCACGTGCACTAGCCACACTGGTACTCAGGTGATAACCATCTGTCTACACCACTTCATTTCGTGAAGTGTGTCTCGTTTATACGTTGAATTCCGTTAAACAAGTGCTCCTACCAAATTTGGATTGCTCACTCGAGGGGTTTACCGCGTTCCACCTTTTACATTTCTATAAAAGCTACGTCACTGTGGCACTTTCAAACTACTCTATCCATATCGAAGACTTAGGATATTTCATTGCCGTCAAATTAATGCCTTGATTTATGGTTTCATCAAGCACGAACACTACAATCATCTCAGACTGTGTGAGCATGGACTTTCCTCTATTTAAAATAGCGATTACCCAAAATATCACTTTTAAAATTATAACATAGTCATTATTAGTAAGACAGTTAAACTTTTGTATTTAATAATTATTTACCAAATACAGCTTTTTCTAAGTTTGAAATACGTTTTAATATATCTACATTATTTGATGATGCATTTGTTGTTGTATTATTTGAAGAAAAACTTTTATTATCTTGAGGTCTAGATGTTGCTACACGTAGTCTTAATTCTTCTAATTCTTTTTTAAGTTTATGGTTCTCTTCTGACAATTTTACAACTTCGTTATTCATATCGGCCATTTTTTGATAATCAGCAATAATGTCATCTAAAAATGCATCTACTTCTTCTCTTCTATAGCCACGAGCCATTGTTTTTTCAAAATCTTTTTCGTAAATATCTTTTGCTGATAATTTCAATGAAACATCTGACATTTTTTCCACCTCATTAGAAACTTTGATCTTCAGACCACTGTAAGTCATTGATGAATACTGTTAATTCATCGAACGTCACAATATCACAAGTATAGTTTGTTTTTTCCATAAAATCAACTAACATCTGCTTGAAGAACTTAGGGCTAGCCTCTTGTTCCTCATCATAAATGAGCAACGTTTGATCTGAATGTTCAAGCATAAATTGATCTGCTTGTTTAAATTGAAAAGGACCTTGATACGGGGTATGAAAAATACTATCAACATAATCTGCATGCTTAATAATATTGGCATACTTGCTTTGATTATGTTCATTCCACTTTTCGGTATGTCCTTGAAACGGCGTAATGACCGCAAACTTTAACGATTCATACGTTTTTTGAAGCTCAATTACCACTTCAGCAGTCCATAATTCTATACCCATTTGCCCTTGAATTAACACCCATTCTAACCCTTCATCTAACAATTGTTCGATTTTATGCTTAATAAATTGTTTTAAATAATGTACTTCAGGTGCGTCGTCTTTAAAAATATTTAATTCGAATGATTTATAACCTGTCACATATACCGTTTTAACCATAGATACCCTCTTTAACTAAGCCATCTAAAATGTTTTGCAAATCATATTGAACACTTTTCAACTTTTCAATAAATAACTTTCTGCTCGTTCGTTTAAAATGACACTCAACAGACAATTGTTCAATGTTCGAAATCAATAATTCAAATTTTCTTTGATTCATATAAGGTACTTGAATAATTAATTCACGATGCAATTTCAATTTATTTAATAGCCCATCAATTTGAACTGTATATGGTTTTACAATTTGATAAAAATCATGATCTTGTTGTTGTGATTTAACATGTTCAAAATATTGTTGCATGTTGTTAACTTCATAAATAAGTGCTTTGACTATATCATTCATGAGGACGCCTCCTACATTTTTAAATTTATCACAATATACTACTTTAGTCATGTTTTAAGACTTTAATTGATTTTAAATTTTTATATTTCAAAAATAGTCAACTTGCATACCAAGTTAATCCAAAAACTTCCTATATAAATGGTGATTTTTATAACTAAACCAATTACAGTAAAATAATTGAAAATATATATTTGTGTGAGACAGCTTTGAAATATTGAATAGATTTTAGTGGTTTCGATGACGATATATTAACAATAAGTTTCAAAAAACTCGCTTTAAATATTAATTTTTATTACCAAATCTTTTACAAAGTATAAATTCATGTGTAAATTTCCAACAATAACGGTAAATGTATTATAATAATATTGTGTTAATGTCGAAATCACGTTAAAATAAGCTTTGGTGTATTGTGTCTTTCGCATTTATACTAATTTAAGTTTGGTGTTTTACTATAATGTTGTGTATAATGAACATCGTTTACTACCAAACTTGTGTGGTGAAATTTATGAATTATCCAAATGGTAAACCATATCGTAAAAATAGTGCTATAGACGGAGGGAAAACACCCCCTGCCTTTAGTAATATTGAATACGGTGGACGTGGTATGTCACTTGAAAAAGATATCGAACAATCAAATTCGTTTTATCTTAAAAGCGACATTGCTGTTATTCATAAGAAACCTACTCCTGTACAGATAGTTAATGTTAATTATCCAAAACGGAGTAAAGCTGTGATTAATGAAGCATATTTTCGTACACCTTCAACAACTGATTATAATGGCGTTTACCAAGGTTATTATATTGATTTTGAAGCAAAGGAGACTAAAAACAAAACTTCCTTTCCTTTAAACAATATCCATGACCACCAAGTCGAACATATGAAAAATGCATACCAACAAAAAGGTATTGTCTTTTTATTGATTCGTTTTAAAACGCTAGATGAAGTTTATCTTTTACCTTATTCAAAATTCGAAATATTTTGGAATAGATACAAGGATAATATTAAAAAATCTATAACAGTTGATGAAATACGAAAAAATGGTTACCATATTCCTTATCAGTATCAACCAAGATTAGACTATCTAAAAGCAGTTGATAAGTTGATATTAGATGAAAGTGAGGACCGCGTATGACGGAAAACAAAGGATCTTCTCAGCCAAAGAAAAATGGGAACAATGGCGGGAAATCCAATTCAAAAAAGAATAGAAATGTGAAGAGAACGATTATTAAGATTATTGGCTTCATGATTATTGCATTTTTCGTTGTTCTTTTACTAGGTATCTTATTGTTTGCTTATTATGCTTGGAAAGCACCTGCTTTTACCGAAGCTAAATTACAAGACCCAATTCCTGCAAAAATATATGACAAGAATGGTGAACTTGTTAAGACATTAGATAATGGTCAAAGACATGAGCACGTTAATTTAAAAGATGTGCCAAAATCAATGAAAGACGCAGTGTTAGCAACTGAAGACAATCGTTTCTACGAACATGGTGCGCTAGATTATAAACGTTTGTTTGGTGCGATTGGTAAGAACTTAACAGGTGGATTTGGTTCTGAAGGTGCTTCAACATTAACACAACAAGTTGTTAAAGATGCATTTTTATCTCAACATAAGTCTATCGGACGTAAAGCACAAGAAGCTTACTTATCATATCGTTTAGAACAAGAATATAGTAAAGATGATATATTCCAAGTATATCTGAACAAAATTTACTATTCTGATGGTGTAACTGGCATTAAAGCTGCTGCTAAGTATTACTTCAACAAAGATTTGAAAGATTTAAACTTAGCTGAAGAAGCATATTTGGCAGGCTTACCTCAGGTTCCAAACAATTATAATATTTATGATCATCCTAAAGCCGCTGAAGACCGTAAAGACACTGTTTTATACTTAATGCATTATCATAAACGCATTACTGATAAACAGTGGCAAGAAGCTAAGAAAATCGATCTTAAAGCGAATTTAGTTAATCGTACTAAAGAAGAACGTCAAAACATTGATACAAATCAAGATTCTGAGTATAACTCTTACGTTAACTTTGTAAAATCTGAATTAATGAACAATAAAGAGTTCAAAGATGATAATTTAGGTAATGTTTTACAAAGTGGTATCAAGATTTATACAAATATGGATAAAGATGTTCAAAAAACATTACAAAATGATGTTGATAACGGTAGCTTCTACAAGAATAAAGACCAACAAGTTGGTGCAACAATTCTTGATAGTAAAACTGGTGGTTTAGTTGCCATCTCTGGTGGACGCGATTTCAAAGATGTCGTTGACAGAAACCAAGCAACAGACCCTCATCCTACTGGTTCATCTTTAAAACCATTCTTAGCGTATGGTCCTGCCATTGAAAATATGAAATGGGCAACTAACCATGCGATTCAAGATGAATCTTCATATCAAGTTGAAGGTTCTACATTTAGAAACTACGATACTAAGAGTCATGGTACAGTTTCAATTTATGATGCTCTTCGTCAAAGTTTCAATATTCCAGCATTAAAAACTTGGCAATCAGTTAAGCAAAACGCTGGAAGCGACGCTCCTAAGAAATTCGCAGCAAAATTAGGATTGAATTATGATGGCGAAATCGGACCTTCAGAAGTACTTGGTGGTTCTGCATCAGAATTCTCACCTACACAATTAGCATCAGCATTTGCTGCAATTGCTAACGGTGGTACTTATAACAATGCTCACTCAATTCAAAAAGTAGTGACACGTGACGGCGAAACTATTGAGTACGATCACACTAGCCATAAAGCTATGAGTGATTACACAGCTTATATGTTAGCTGAAATGTTAAAAGGTACGTTCAAACCTTATGGTTCTGCATATGGTCATGGTGTATCTGGCGTAAATATGGGTGCCAAAACTGGTACTGGTACTTACGGTGCAGAAACTTATACACAGTATAATCTACCTGACAACGCAGCGAAAGACGTATGGATAAATGGCTTTACTCCTCAATACACTATGTCAGTGTGGATGGGCTTCAGTAAAGTTAAACCATATGGTGAAAATTCATTTGTTGGACATAGCCAACAAGAATATCCACAATATTTATACGAAAATGTAATGTCTAAAATCTCTTCTAGAGATGGCGAAGACTTCAAACGTCCAAGCTCAGTAAGTGGTAGCATTCCATCAATTAATGTTTCTGGCAGTCAAGATAACAACACTACAAATCGTAGCACACACGGTGGTAGTGACACGTCAGCAAACAGTAGTGGTACTGCTCAATCTAATAGTAATAACTCTAGATCACAACAATCAAATAATAGCGGCGGAATTACAGGGTTATTTAATAACTAATCCAATTCCCGCACATCAAAAAAACCTCGGTTACACCAAAATTACGGTGTAGCTGAGGTTTTTTGATTATATGATAAATTTTTCATGCATTAGTTTTATTATTACGTCTACTTCTTGATAGTTCAAAAATAAAACCACCCTACTATTCAATAAAAGAACTACTCTTTTGAACGATAGCTTTAATTTTTTGTAGATGGATCTTTTAGATAAATTTTCTGATTTTAATTACCTCATAGGTGTAGGACAGAAGTGATAATTTAATAAGGTCATTTAAAATCTATTCTATGCTTTTTTATTTTTTATTCTTGTTTGATAACTCGCGTTCATTTTAATTATTTCTATTATAAATGTTTTCATTTGTCGATATCCCATAAAATGATATTTACGCTCAATCATATAATCATATCTTTCTTTAAAATTCATAGGAACGACTGGATAGTCATCTAGATTATTAAAGTCAATATCATCACTAATTCCATTAATTTGCATAAAATATGCAATGATTTTTTCATGATATTCATCCAAATATGGCTTCGCTTCATCAGAACCTAATTTTTTATTTTTAGCAAAAATATCAATAGTGGCTTCTAGTGCTTGAAAATCCTCTTTTGTTAAATTAGTCATCATATCACGCTTCTTTCAAACTAGCTTTATAACGTTTTTGTCCTTCTCTACAATCATCTAACAACGGACATATATCACATTTAGGTTTACGAGCTAAACAATGGTATCTACCAAAGAAAATTAATTGGTGATGGCTTCTATTCCATCTATCTCTAGGTATTATAGAGCATAAACGATCTTCTACTTGACGTACATTGTCTTTCCAACGATTAATACCCAAACGTTTTGATACTCGTTCTACATGAGTATCTACTGCTAATGACGGCTCTCCAAACGCTACACTCATAACTACATTCGCAGTTTTGCGACCGACACCTGCTAAACTTTCTAATTCTTTATGTGTTTGTGGTATTTCACCATTATATTGATCAAGAAGTGATTGGCAAAGTTTTTTAATATTTTTAGCTTTATTACGATATAAGCCAATAGAACGAATATCATTCATAAGTTCTTCATCACTTACTGCTAAATAATCTTCTGGCGTTTTATATTTTTTAAATAACTCATTAGTCACCCTATTTACAAGGACATCTGTACATTGTGCAGATAATAATACTGCAATAGTCAACTCGAATGGATTATCATGTTTCAATTCACATTCTGCATCCGGAAACATATTCGCTATTATATCAATCATTTCTAAAGCTTTTTTCTTACTTACCATCAAGGTTCTCTCCATTTAACCAATCAAATTTTGGCACCGATTTAACGGTATGTGTCATTTTTGGTTTATTAAATTTTTCACGTATTTTTCTAGAATCATCAATGGTTTTCACATTATTTTTCTTCCAATTTAGTAAAATACGATCCATATATTTAAAACTAAGTTTATTTAAGCTATTCGCTTCATCTAAAGCAGCTTGAATAATTGTTGTATCATGCTTATCCACATCAATCCATTGATTTAATGTTTCAATTTCAAATGGAGATAAAGGTCTAGCAAAAGTATCTTCTAAAATTCTAAATAGTTGTTTGAACTTTTCTTTATTATCTTGTACTTTCGTATCCATACTTTGTTGCTTTAAAATCTGGCTTAACTTTTCAAAAAATGGATCAAGATTCATATATTCAGTAAACTTACCTTCTTCGTCTTTTTGAACTTGTAATTCAAGCAATTCACGCTGTATTAAATTCTGAATGACTGCAGTAACATCACGCGGTTGCATTGTTGAACCTTTTTGCAATAATTCTATTGAAGGCTGTTTATTTGAAGTTTCGGAAGCATAAATCAATTTGAGCAAAATAACTAAATCTTGCTCATCTAAACCTAATTCACTGTAATGGTCTAACAATTCTCTTCGAATCACTACAGGTCTTGTTTTCAATTGATATTTATCCATGTTATTGCCTCCTTTAAATTAAATCATTACTTATTAGTATAAATCATTTTCTTTAATTATCGACTAAAATGCTTACTATATATAAAATTATTAAAGTAAAACTACCATTATAAAATTTATATATCTCCTGAAATGAAAAAATAAGAAAAAATAGTCATCAAGTGGAACATTGATTCAATTTGAACTAACATAAATTAATGAAAAACTAAGCACAAATCGCCCAGCCATTTAACAATAGACTGGACGATTCCTTTAATAGTTAGAAAATAAACTTTCAATTCATTTATTGAATATTATGGGTATAAACGGTTTAATAATCTTGGGAATGGTGCCGTTTCACGAACATGTTCTACACCAGAAATCCAAGCAACTGTGCGTTCTAAACCTAAACCAAAACCACTATGTGGTACGCTACCATATCGACGTAAGTCTAGATAGTAACTATATGCTTCTTCATCTAAGCCGTGCTCTTTAACGCGTTGTTCTAATAATTCTAAATCATCTACACGTTCAGATCCACCAATTATTTCACCATACCCCTCTGGAGCAATTAAGTCTGCACATAATACAGTTTCTTCATTTTCAGGATTTGGTTGCATGTAGAATGGTTTAATCTTAGTTGGATAATTTGTAATAAATACTGGTAAATCATAATGATTTGCAATGGCTGTTTCATGTGGTGCTCCAAAGTCTTCACCCCATTCGATATCATCAAATCCTTCTGCTTTTAAGAATTCGATTGCATCGTCATATGAAATTCTAGGGAATGGCGTAGCAACTTTTTCAAGTTTTGAAGTATCACGCTCTAAAATTTTCAATTCAAGTTTACAATTTTCTAAAATTGATTTAACAACATGTGTCACATATTGTTCTTGAATTTCTAAACTTTCAGCATGATTTGTGAATGCCATTTCACCTTCAATCATCCAGAACTCAATTAAGTGTCTACGTGTTTTAGATTTCTCAGCTCTGAAAGTCGGACCAAATGAAAATACCTTTCCATGAGCCATTGCAGCAGCTTCTAAGTATAACTGACCACTTTGTGATAAAAATGCATCTTGATCAAAGTATTTAGTATGGAATAATTCACTCGTACCTTCTGGTGCACTTGCAGTTAAAATCGGTGGATCAACTTTAGTAAATCCATCGTTATTGAAAAATTCATAAGTAGCACGAATAATTTCATTTCTAATTTTCATTACAGCATGTTGCTTTTTAGAACGTAACCATAAGTGACGGTGATCCATTAAAAATTCTGTACCATGATTTTTAGGTGTAATAGGATAATCGTGTGCCTCAGATATCACTTCAATTGATTTCACTTGCATTTCATATCCTAAGTCAGAACGATTATCTTCAGTAATTGTACCTGTTACATAAAGAGATGATTCTTGTGTAATTTCTTTCGCAAGTTTAAAAACCTCTTCATCAACTTCTGATTTAACTACTACACCTTGCATAAATCCAGTACCATCACGTAGTTGTAAAAAGGCAATTTTACCACTTGAACGTTTATTTGTTAGCCAAGCACCAATTGTAACGTCTTGGTTTAAATGATCTTTCGCTTGTTTAATCGTTGTTTTCATAACCATTCTCCTATTTATTTTTTCGTTATACAATACTCATTCATTTTAACAAAATACGCTTTCAAGTTCTAGAACTACACATAAAGATAACGTGTAAATGGTAATGATTTACGTACAGACTTTTAATAAAATATACAAAAATGATTCTATTATCTTTTTTTGCAATTATATTCTTTAAGTCCTGATACATATCTAATTATAAAACAATGGATTTAAACAATATTTTCTTCAGCATCTTTATGAATTCACATTATAAGTACTCAAACTTAACCACAAAATCCTCGTAACATGATGAAATTGATAACATGTTACGAGGATTTTATAATTTATATTACTTTTTCTTTTTTTGAATTTGTCTTAATAACTTTCCAAACTGCTGAATGTCGCCTTTTTTCTGACGATAATTTTCTAAAGTCTGTTCAAAGAAATTTTTGTAATTACTGTTAATTAATCGATCGTCAAACGACACTATAACGCCTCGATCATTTTCATTTCGTATTAATCGTCCAAGGCCTTGTCTAAATCGAATGACCGCGTCTGGTAACACATATTCTTTAAATGTTGATGTGAATTCTGAATCCATTAACCAATATTTCGCATTATGTTTATTCATAAACGGCAATTTAGCAATCATGACACACTTAATTCCATTTGCTTGGAAATCAAAACCTTCAAAAAATGTTGATGTACCTAGTAAAATAGCTTTGTCAAAATTATTAAATTGTTGTACTATTTTATAATTTTGGTTCTGCTGCTGCGTTAAAACAACATAATCTTCAAATTCAGGTAATTCATTTAACATATCTTGTACCATATGCATCATTTTATAACTTGTAAATAACACTAAACATTTTGATGCAGTAATTGACGTATATTCTATAATATAACTCACTATGGACGCTACATATTCATCTATATTTTTATATTGATAAGATGACACATCACTTGGAATAAATACACTTGTATTTTTCGAACTTTGTAAAGATGTGTTTACTTCAAATGTATTAAAATGAACATCTTTGTTAAATAAGTGTTTAAATGCATCAAATGAATGGTTGAATTTTAAAGTACCAGAAATAAAAATTAAAGATTTGAATTTTTCAAGTACTTGTTTAGTTAATACGTCTTTCACAGCATAGTCTTTAACATATAAACGAATTGTTGATTTTTGTGATAAATTTTTAATCGAAATAAAACTCGTATGACCTGCTTTCAAGCTTTGTTCAATATTTTTAAATTTATCTTTTAAATATAATAATTGCTTACGTAAAGACTTAACTGTTTTATGACTGATACCGTTAAAAATTTCTAAAGTTTTATTAAGTTTGTCAATAATCGCATGTAAGTCTTTTAAAATATCTTTCGATTCAAAAGTAAAAACATTATGGAATCTATGAATATCATCATCATAAACTTCAGAATCATTAACAATTTTATAGATTGTCGAGAACAACTGTTCATTCAACTCATGAATTTCATTCATACTCGCTTTTAATCCAAATATATCGATAGGTGCTATATCTAATTTTTCCAAAATCCGTTGTTTTTCTAATTGATCAATTGCTTTTAATAATTTTTCATTTTCATTTTTACCAATCAATCCAAGCTGATATTTAACATCTGCATAACTTAATTCATTAGTCACTTGGTTTAATGCATAATCCGGTAATCGATGTGCTTCGTCTACTATGCAATCATCAAATAATTGATAGATTGAATTTTCTGCATCTGAATGTATTAAATGCGCGTGGTTTGTTATACCAATTTGAATATTTTGTGCATTTCGTTTAATAAAATTATAATAATGAACATCATGACGTGCCGGTACATACGTTTCAATTTTCTGGTCAAAATACATTTTTTGACCACCTTTTAAATTCAACTCTTGAATATCACCAGATGGTGTTTCAGTAATCCATATTAATAATTGCATTTTTAAAATGCCAACTTCATAATTACTAGTTTCATCTTTTAAAATTTGACTAATTAGTCCTAATGAAATGTAATCGCTCTTACTTTTAATTAATAAGGCGTTAATTTTAAATTTCAATGCCTCATTCATCGCAGGAGTATCTTTCTCTAACAATTGACTTTGCAATAATTTAGTATTCGTTGATATCATTACATGCTTACCAGTTTCAATATTATACATTAAAGCAGCAAGTAAATATGCTAATGATTTACCACTACCTAATGAAGCTTCAATCATTGCTTTTTCACTATGCATTAATTGATCTAAAATTGTTTCTGCCAAGTATAATTGTTGCGGACGATAAGTTAATCCCATACGCTCTACAACTTTACTATATAACGATTTTAAACTTCCATTATAATTAGTTGTTGGCTTTTTCAAGTCTACTTGCTTACGATAAATAATCTGTTCAAATTTATCATAAGACTTATCCAATGGCTTAGCCTCATATTGCCTTACCATTTCAAAGAAAATATCATATAAATCATACTTCAATTGTTTACTTAAATAATACAACTGTTTTAAAGTATCAAGTGGTAACTTTTCAAATTTTTCAAAAGCTAAAATCATTAGTTTTGCAGTAGTAGCAGCATCTTCATCAGCTCGGTGTGCATTAGTTAATGTTATACCATGTGCTTCTGCTAACTCGCTCAATTGATAACTTTTATCTGTTGGAAAAGCAATTTTGAATATCTCTAACGTATCTATAACTTTTTTAGGACGATAATGAATGTTACAATCTTTAAACGCTTTTTTTATAAAATTCAAGTCAAAATCAACATTATGTGCGACAAATATACAATCTTTTATTTTATCGTATATTTCTTGAGCGACTTGGTTAAAATATGGCGCTTGTTGTAACATATTTTCTTCAATGGATGTTAATGCTTGAATAAATGGTGGAATTTCTAAATTTGTTCTAATCATCGAATGATATGTATCAATAATTTGATTATTACGCACAAACGTTATCCCAATTTGAATGATATCGTCAAAATCTAATTGGTTGCCTGTTGTCTCTAAATCGACAACGGCATAGGTTGCCATACCCATAGCTATCTCTCCTTGCTTTAGTGTTAAAAATCTATATCTGCACTAATTAAACGGTGTGATTCACCCGCTTCATCTCTTACAATTAGATAGCCATCGTAATCTAAATCAATTGCTTGACCTTTAAACTGTTTGTCATTTTCTGTAAATTGCAATGTTCTATCCCAAATGTTTGAAGCTGCAATATATTCATTTCGAATTTCAGAAAACGGTAACGTTAAAAATTGATTATATCTCTTTTCAATTTCCTGAAGTAATTTCTCTAAAAATTGATATCTATCTAATTTATGTTCACCATGTAATTGTATACTTGTTGCTCTATGTCTAATACTTTCATCAAAATCTTCTATTTGCTGAGATAAATTAATCCCAATACCACATATAATTGCTTCAATACCATCATTGTTTGCTACCATTTCAGTCAAGAAACCACAAACTTTTCCATCACCAATATATATATCATTAGGCCATTTCACTTTAACTTCATCTTTACTAAAATACTGAATGGCATCACGTATACCTAATGCAATAAATAAATTAAATTTAGATATCATTGAAAAAGCAACATTGGGTCTTAAAACAACTGACATCCATAGTCCTTGGCCTTTTGTAGAACTCCAATATCGATTGAATCGGCCACGGCCTTTAGTCTGTTCGTCACTTAATATAAAAAATGATGATTGATTGCCGACAAGAGACTTTTTCGCAGCAAGTTGTGTTGAATCAATTGAATCATATACCTCACTAAAATTAAATAGGGATGAGTTTTGTGTGTATTGATCAATAATACCTTGATACCACGCATCTGGTAATTGTTGTAATAAATGACCCTTATGGTTTACTGAATCAATTTTACATCCTTCTAATTTCAATTGATCAATTACCTTTTTAACCGCAGTTCTTGAAATATTAAGTGATTCAGCAATAGTTTGACCAGATATGTAATTAGGTTTACTTTTATATAATAATTGAAGTACATCTTGACTATATTTTGACATGATTATCCACCCATTTCAAAATTTCAGTTTCTTTGTTGTTTACTTTATCTGTTACAATTGCGATTTCTATTTGCCTTAACACATCTTTTAACCATGGACCACTTTTTTTATTTAAGTGCGACATTATCACGCCACCATTTACATTCATTTCTTTCCTATTATTCATAGGTAATTGATGGTTAATTTCATTAATTGTTTGATGGTTAACAATTAAAGGTTGAAATCCTTGAATATCATTTTCCATTAAAACTTCCGACGCGCTTAATACATTTTCAATTAACGTTATATCATAATCATATACAAACATTTTAAGTTGTTCTTTCGTTACAATATTTGGTAATGTCATTATGATTTGTTTATATTGCTGAATTTCTCTTATTTGGCGATTGCTAAGTTTTAAAGGCTTAACAGACGTGTGTTTATCGAACTTCACTGAAACAATAGCGATGAATAACTCTAAAGCAATTGGTTCATTGATATTAATTTTATTCATTTCTAAATGTTCAAAATAAGGCATATAGTTAAAGGCATTTAATCTTTTCAAATGTTTAAAGCTTTGTGCAACATTTATTCCTCGTATTAATTTTGTAAGTTCAATTACAATACGTTCAATTGATAAAAACTTAATATCTGCCATTTGTAATCGCATAGCTTCAAAAGTATCATTCGCAATTTCAAATGACAGTTGTGATTGAAACCTTAAACAACGAATCATACGCAATGCATCTTCTTGGAATCGCTCTTCAGGCAAACCAACTGTTCGAATGATACGATTATTGATATCTTGTTGCCCACCAAAGTAATCATATAACTGATACTCGGTATCCATCGCTATTGCATTCATTGTAAAATCTCGGCGTTGCAAGTCTTCATATAAATCTCGAACAAATGTAACACCACTCGGTCTACGATGATCAAGATAATCATCTTCAGCTCTAAATGTTGTCACTTCATAATTTTCATGATTATATACGACATTAATTGTTCCGTGCTCTTTCCCCACTGGTATCGTATGACTGAATATCGATTCTATCTCATCGGGCGTCGCGCTCGTCGTGATATCTATGTCATGAATGTCTCTTCTCATAACATAATCTCTCACTGAACCACCTACATAATATGCTTCAAAGCCATTTTTTTGAATGTGCTCTAATATAGGTTTTGCTTGTTCAAATAGTGATTTATCCATTTTATTACTCGCCTTCATTTTTACTTTTATCATTGAGCATCTTTTTATAATAATACTCATATTGGTCTGTAATGAGTTCTGAACCAAAACGTTCAGCAATATCTTCAAGCATATTTTTTTGAAGTTTATTGTATAATGCTTTATCTTGAAGTAATTGAATAGCATATTCACTTGCAGCATCACTGTCGCCTACATCAACGACAAAACCAGTTTCACCATGTTTAATGACTTCCTTGATACCACCTGCATTTGAACCGATTGGTACTACTCCCGTCTTCATTGCTTCAAGTAATGTTAGACCAAAACTTTCCTTTTCACTTAACAGTAATACTAAATCAGATAATTGATAAAATTCACTTACACAATCTTGTTTTCCTAAAAATAAAACATCATCTTCTACATTTAATTCTTTTGTCTTTTGACGCATAGGCACTAATTCAGGGCCATCACCTAATAAAATCAACTTACTAGGTATCTTTGCACGAACTTTAGCAAAAGTTTCTATAATAGTGTCAATTCGTTTTACTTGTCTAAAATTTGAAACATGGATTAACACTTTTTCATCTGGTGAAATACCGAATTGTGACTTTAATGCTTCATTATGTTTAGTTGGAAACTCATTTTCACGTACAAAATTATAAATCGGTATGATTTCTTTATTTGTTTCTATAATATCATGTGTTTCTTCTGCTAAAGATTTACTTACGCTAGTCACGACATCACTTTTTTCTATGCCGAATTTAATAGCACCTTGTAGTGAATGATCATACCCTAATACTGTGATATCAGTCCCGTGCAACGTAGTCATGATTTTAATATCTTTTCCTGACATCTCACGTGCTAAAATACCACATATGGCATGCGGAACAGCATAATGCATATGTAATAGATCAAGGTCATATTCTTTTATGACTTCAGCTATTTTAGTACTCAGTGTTATATCATATGGTGGATATTGAAATACTGCATATTGATTCACTTCAACTTGATGGAAAATCATATTTGGTAATGGTTTTCTTATTCTAAATGGAATATTTGAAGTTATAAAATGTACTTCATGTCCTCGCTCTGCTAATTTAATACCTAATTCTGTGGCAATAATACCTGAGCCACCCATGGACGGGTAACATGTTATTCCTATCTTCATTTGCTTGCCCATCCTTTCTATTTCTATATTATTAATCATCGTGTTATTTTGATATTTATCTTCAAATACATAATTTATAGACCCTTTAGTTTATATTTCATGATGCATCAAAACAAATACTTAACTATAATTTTTAGGAAACTAAAGCGTCACGCTTTCTACAATGCTACATAGAATGCCTCTAATTTTTCATAAAGCCACAAATGCATCAATGTCTATTTACGTTCAAAACGATTTTTATCTCGTGTGTTAAACTTTTCCATCGTTTCATTGAAACTTTCTGTCATATCAATTCCCATTGAGTTTGCAAGGCATAACAACACAAATAAATTATCACCTAACTCTGCTTTAATTGAATTTTCAGCCTCTGTTTCTTTTTTCTTCTTTTCTCCGTAAGTATGGTTTATTTCTCGTGCAAGTTCTCCTACTTCTTCAGTTAATCTAGCTAAATTAGCTAATGGTGAAAAGTATCCTGCTTTAAATTGTCCAATATATTCATCAACTTCATGTTGCATATCTGACATAGATTTCATTTATACGATCTCCTTATATTGCGTTTCTAATATAGTATATATCAATTTGATGTCACATGCATGTTTAGTGCAAACTGCTCAAATCATATTAAATTGAAATCACGAATTCTCAGGTGGATTAACATTTTGCATTATGATTTGATTAAATCCTTCACATTATAAAATGAATAATTATGAGGCTGAGACGGCCCCTAAGAAGTGACCCGTCATCAAAAATTCTATTTATAGAATTTTACAATAATGTGCCAGACAGGTATAGCGAAGCCATTCAATACGAAGTAATGTAAAAAAGAGAACAGCAGTAAAATATTTTCTGATTGAAAATTATCTTACTGCTGCTTTTTAGGAATTTATGTCCCTGCCTTTTCACATCATAAAATGAATAATTATTTTGAAATAAAAATTGTAAATTCAACGTATTAAAACACCTATAAAATAAATCAAAACAGCATGTTTATATAACATATAACGTCATCGCTACTTTAATATTAAATTATATATAGTCAACAAATATCGATGAACAATAATAACCTTGTGTTAGTTCATTAACTTTCTTTTAAACCAATTCCAATTTTAAAACCTTTCCCATAATACGACATAATACGCTCTTTACACTAACTTATATTTAATTATCACCACTAACAAAAGAACATAAAAAAACTAGCAACCACACAAAATGTGATTAGCTAGTTAATAAGTGTCTAATTTAAGTTAATTGTTAATCTATAAGATTATTCACTTGAACGCGCAAGTAAAATGATACGTACAAGCTCTGCTACAGCGACAGCAGTTGCTGCAACATAAGTCATTGCTGCTGCAGATAATACTTTACGCGCATGTTTGTATTCTTTTTCATTTACAATATTCAATGCCGTAATTTGTTTCATCGCTCTTGAACTCGCATCAAACTCAACCGGTAATGTTACGATTGAGAATAATACTGCTAATGACATTAAACCAGCACCAATCCATAAAGCAGTTGAACCAAATGCACTACCTAAAGCTGTTAAAACGATACCTAACATGATAATGATATAGCTTAATGAACTTCCTAGGTTTGCAACAGGAACTAAAGTTGCTCTGAATCTTAAGAACCAATATCCTTGGTGATCTTGAATGGCATGACCAACTTCATGGGCTGCAATCGCAGTACCAGCAACTGATGGTCTGTCATAGTTTGCAGGAGATAGTGAAACAACTTTCTTTTTAGGATCGTAATGATCTGTTAAGAATCCTTCACCTTTAACAACATCAACGTCATAAATACCATTTGCGTGTAAGATTTCTAATGCAACTTCACGACCCGTTTTACCACTTGTAGATCTAACTTGTGAATATTTTTCATAGTTAGATTTAACTTTGTGTTGTGCCCATAATGGTAATACCATTAGTATTACGAAATAAATTATCATAGTAAAAATTGAAGACAATAAACTCACTCTCCTTTATAAATATTTTACTGTCATTTGCGATTTTTATCAAATCATTTACACTTTAATAATTTGTTTAATTCAACATAAAGCAAAAGTCCAAAAACACTTAGACAACATGATAATACACCAATTTGCCACACATGTGTAGCTATAAAATCATAATATGGAAATTGCAAATGTATATAATCAATATAATCGTTTAGAAATCCCCATATCATTGCTACACTTAAACTCATTACTGACCGTTTAAACCTCGGATAAAAATATATTGCCTGAAGCGCCATGATACTATGCGTTAAAATTAACATAAGTCCATTAATCGTTATATCACCTTGTTCAATTATAAATATGATATTCATAACGACTGCCCATATACCATATTTAATTAATGTAACGAATGCTAATGCATCAACTATACTACTTTGCCGTCTCATTAGCATTAACATAATTGAAATAACAAGAAAAAGTGTTGCCGTCGGGCTATCTGGAACAAAAAATTTATATTGCCATAAAGTATGATTTAACTGATCTTGATACCAAACATAGCCGTACACCACACCTATAAAATTACATATTAACAAAAAAATCAACCACGGCCTTTGATAAAGTGTATATTGCCAAAATGCTTTTATTGTCATTAGTTATAACCCTCAAATTTCTGTGGTGCATTTTCTGCTAGCTTTAACGTATTTAGAATTTGCGTTAATTGATAAAATCTCTTTCTTTCATTCATTTGTAAACTCAAATCAATGTTATGAAGTAGATAGTCTATCAACAGTGCATGTTTACGTCTATCTAGTGTTACACTTTTTAAATCATGGAGATAAGTTTGAAAAGAAGGAGATTCTGTTAATTGTGCAACAATTAAATCATCTAATTTTTGCTCTCGCTTTACCCTATTTGCAAAATGAATTTGGATATCAAAAGCGACATCATTATTTGCGATATAATCAAATATTTCATTTGTATTCATTAACTTAAGATTATGTTTCGTAAATTGAATTGCAGAAGCGTTACTATCCACTTCTGCAATTTCCAATGTTTGATGATTTTTAATTTTAGTATCAACAAAATGTATATTTTCTAACTTATGATGATTTACTTTGATATAGTTAAGAACCCAAACAGCAATACGCGATTTAAATCGATATTGAAATAGTAAATAATCAATAAAACTTTCTTTTACTTGAGTGAGTGTTTCAGACATCAAATTCCCCTTTAAGATTGCAATCTCTGTAGTTCGTCATGCCAATTTTCATTAGTTGGTTCTAGTTCTAACAATTGTTTCAAAACGGCAATTGCTTCATCTTTTTGGCCAATTTCAGTTAGATAGAAATAATAATCACTCATAAAGTCAATATTCGTCTTCATAGTTGGATATGCCAGTTCAAAGAAGTGTTGTGCTTCTTTATCTCTTTCTTCTTGACCAAATGCATATGCTAAATGCCACATAAATGTAGGATCTAAATCTTCTTCATCTACATATGTTAATAATTCGATAATTGCTTCATAATCTTCTTCATTTCGATATAAGTCACTTAAAACTAATAGTGGTTCTTGATATGCATTATCAACCTCTAAAGCTTGTTTTAATAATTGTACACCTTCATTTGCATCACCATGTTCAATTTCAAGACTACCAGTTGTATACATTAATTCTTTGTAGAATTGACTTAAACGCAAACCTTCTTTACCAGTTTCAATGGCATCAGGATAGTTTTTTTCATTTTCATATAAAGATTGTAAATATAAGTATCCTTGAATATAGTCAGGGTCTTTCGAAAGTAATGTTGTCATAATTTTAATAGCTTCTTGCGTAATATCATTTTTATCATAAGCAATAGCTTTTTTGAAATAATCTTCAGACGTCATTTCTTCTTCATTAATTTCATCGTATAAACGAATTGCATCACTATAGTTACCACTTTGCAAACTACAGTCAGCCATTCGTGAAAATAGGTTCACTCCATTAACTTGATATTCACCAGTTTCTAATACCGTTTCGTATTCAGAAGTGGCACGTAAGTATTGACCATCGTAATATAACATTTCCGCCAATGCAAAATGAATAATTGGATCATTAGGCTCTAATTCAAGCGCCTCTTGTAGTTTATCTATCGCTACTTCCATCATATTTATTTGTTGGTATAGATCTGCTTCTAACATTAACTTTTCAGGCGATGGTTCTACATAACTTAAATATTCTAATGCTTCATCTGTTTGATTTTCAGACATTAGTCCTTCAATAAAATAGATTAGCAGTTCACTTTCATCTGGATATTTATGATATAACACTCGGAATACTTCTAAGCCTTGAGGCATTAATCCGAAATTATAAAGAGTTTCTCCTAGAATAAATAATGCATCATCGTTGTCAGTTGTTATTGCTTCATTAACACGAGAGTCTAAATTTTCTAGTTTTTGTAGATTGATATCGTCTATTAATTTATAGATATCTTCCATTTTATATTATCCCTCATTTTCTAAAAGCTTTAATTTTGGTAAAAATCCTGGAAATGATACATTTACAGCATCAAATTGTTTAATTTTAATTGGTTCACTTGAAAGTAATGATGCAACAGCAAGCATCATACCTATACGATGGTCTGTCAAACTATCTACTGTCGCATTCATTTTGAGCTCAGATGGATGAATAATCAAGCCATCATTTGTTGGTTGCAAGTTAAAACCTAATAAATTCAACATATCTGCCGTTGTATCAATTCTATTTGTTTCTTTCACTTTTAATTCCTCGGCATCTTTAATCATACTTGTTCCAACTGCTTGTGTACAAAGTAATGCAACTACAGGTAATTCATCAATTGCTTTTGGTACTAATTCACCTTCAATTGTAATCGGTTGAAGCGTCGGTGTATATTGTACACGAATAGATGCAGTAGGTTCTGCACCAGTTGTTTCATTAAATAATTGAATATTGGCACCCATTTTTTCAACAATATCAATAATACCCGAACGAGTAGGATTAATCCCAACGTTATGAATTGTCACATCACTACCTGGTGTGATGAGTGCAGCTACAATAAAGAATGCTGCTGATGAAATATCACCAGGAACATGAAAATCTGCTGGTTTAATAAATTGAATGGCGTCAGATGAAGTTGTTATTGTTAATCCATCAGTTTCAATAGGAATATTAAAATGTTTAAACATTGTTTCAGTATGATTTCGACTAATATCTAACTCCTTTATTACTGTTGTTTCATTTGAAAATAAACTTGCAAATAAAATGGCACTTTTTACTTGTGCACTAGCAACTTCCATTTGATAATTTATACCTTTTATGACAGATGGCTTAATAATTAATGGTGTATAATTATCTTCAATACCTTCAATATTCGCATTCATAAGCTTCAATGGTCTTAAGACACGATCCATTGGCCTTTTACCAATTGAAACATCTCCAGACAAAACACTTTCAATACCTAAACCACATAATAAACCAGCCAATAATCGTGTCGTTGTGCCAGAATTCCCAGTATATAACACTTGATGAGGTGTTTTAAATGCTTTATATCCAGGTGAATTCACAATCAATTTATCTTCCTCTTCTTTAATATCTACACCTAAAAGTCGGAATATATCCATTGTACGACGACAATCTTCACCGAGTAATGGTTTATAAATATTGGAAGTTCCTTCAGCTAGAGATGCTAGCATGATTGCTCGATGTGTCATTGACTTATCTCCAGGTACTTCAATTTCACCTTTAAGTGGCCCTGAAATATCGATAATTTGTTCACTTACCATTTACTTCACCTACTTAAAATATGTTTTTAGTTGTTCACACGCATGTTGCAGTGTTGTTTGATCAATGTGTTGTACTACAATGTCTCCAAATTGTTTAATCAACACCATTTGTACACCTTGCTTATCATTCTTTTTATCACTTAGCATGTATTGGTATAACGTTTCAAAATTCAAGTCAGTTATCATGTCTAAAGGATAACCTAGTTTCATTAAATAATTAATATAATGTTGGATATCATGATTAGAGTTGAACAATATGTTTGCAACGATAAACTGATATATTATACCTATCATTACGGCATGACCGTGTGCTATTTTGTAGTTGTACTCCACGGCATGACCAAATGTATGACCTAAATTTAAATACTTTCGAACACCTTGTTCTTTTTCATCAGCAACAACAATATCTAATTTTGTTTCAATGCCTTTAGTAATATATTTATCAATTCCACTTAATGATTGTAATGACGCGCGATTTTTAAAATGTTGCTCGATATCTTGCGTCGCTGATTCACCATTTAATAACGCATGCTTATAAACTTCCGCATAGCCACTTAATATTTCATCAAATGGCAGAGTATTTAAAAAGTCCAAGTCATAAATAACAACATCTGGACGATAAAATGCGCCGATTAAATTTTTACCTTGCTTCGAGTTAATACCAACTTTTCCACCAACGCTAGAATCATGTGCTAGTATCGTCGTTGGCACTTGAATGAAGTGAACGCCTCGCAAAAGTGTTGCTGCAATGAATCCAGCAAAATCACCAGTTGCACCACCACCAACAGCAATAATTGCTGTATTACGCGTCACATGATGAGATAAAATATATTCCAACGTTTCTTGATATTGGTTAAACGTTTTTGTCTTTTCACCTGCTGGAATAATGACTTTATGTACATTTTCAAATGATAAAACATCATTAAATTTATTAGCAAAATATTGATTTACATGCTCATCAATTAATATAAAACTTTGATCAAACTGATTAATGTACGTGTTAATATGTTCAATTGCACCATGTTCAACAAATATTGGATAATTGTTTGAAGGATACGTTGTTTGTAATTTCATAATCACACCTCAATTGTTCTCGTTGTTAAAACTCAATATTTAATTGTCTGCGGTCAGCAATTTGTTGTTGAAGTTGTTCAATATGGTTTGATTGGAACTCTTCTAGCAATGCTTTCGCAATTTCAAATGCAACAACGTGTTCGCACACTATACTTGCTGCAGGTACAGCACAACTATCAGAACGTTCTATAGTTGCTTTAAAGTCTTCTTTAGTATTTATATCAACTGAATTTAATGGTTTATATAACGTAGGAATAGGTTTCATTACACCATTTACAATAATTGGCATACCATTTGACATACCACCCTCTAAACCACCTAAATGATTAGATCCACGATAATAGCCAATTTCACTATTATATAGAATTTCATCTTGAATCTCACTACCTGGCTTTTCAGCTGCTTTAAATCCTTCACCAAAACTTACACCTTTAAAAGCATTAATGCTGACAACACCTTGTGCAATTTTACCGTCTAGCTTACGATCATAATGAACATAACTTCCAACACCGACGGGCATATTTTCAACTACAACTTGAACGACACCACCGATTGAATCACCATCGTTTTTCGCTTCATCAATTTTATCGCGCATTGCTTGAGCGATGCCATCATCAATTACACGCACGTCATTACAATCAAGATTTGCTTTAAATGTCTCTGAATCATAAAAATCTTTATCTTTAATGCCACCTATCTCAACTACGCGACTATATATTTCGATATCTAATTGTTCTAATAAAACCTTGCATAGTGCACCGACAGCTACACGTGCTGCTGTTTCTCTAGCAGATGAACGTTCTAAAACATTTCGTAAGTCACGATGATTATATTTCATACCGCCAACTAAATCTGCATGTCCCGGTCTTGGCTTCGTAATTGTACGTTTCATATTTTCTCGTTCTTCTTCACTTATTGGCTCAGTTCCCATAATTTTTCTCCAATGAGTAAAGTCATCATTTGTTACAACCATAGTAATTGGGCTACCTAATGTATAGCCATTTCGAACGCCAGATACTATTTCTACTGTATCCTTCTCAATTTGCATACGTCGACCTCGACCATAACCACCTTGACGCTTAAACATTTCTTTATTAATATCTTCAACTTTAATTTCTAAATTTGCCGGTATACCTTCGACAATAACTGTTAATTGAGGTCCATGTGATTCTCCTGAAGTTAGATATCTCATACACACTCGCTCCTTTCATACTTCCGCGATAACATTATAATATGTTGTTAATCTTATCATATTCATTGTGAATTCATAAATGTTTGTTTTCAAGCTTAATTAAGAAAATTTATGACACCTCGTTTTAAATGTCAGAATTATCTTAATATTAAACGAACTAAAATTAATTATAATATATTCGTCTGTAGAAAAGTATTATGAATTTCTAATACAGTTGCATCATATAATCATTAATTAAAAATAATTAGCCGTTTTAATATAATCGTATCGCAACTTTAGCAAATAATATACTGACTACATTTCTTAATACAAAAGAACGAACTGTTAATTATTAATAAAGTTAATCAGTCCGTTTAAAAAAATTATGATATTTAAATTTACATATGCTAAGCGCTTTTGTTATACTTCGATTTCAAAAATATAATCAACTCTTTTACTAATACATAAAAAATATAAATAAGAGTCAGAATAAAAATAATTTTTGTTAAAGGATTAAGTGGTTTATCTAAAAATATAGCACCATATAGTAATTCCATTAATTTTAAGAATATTAAAATCCCCAAAATAATCGAAATAATATTCTTCATTTTAACACCCCCTTCTTTCTATTTAGTTTCATTTGATAAAGAATATTCCCCTCTTTTTAATAAGTGTTACCAAAAAGACTATATAATTTTTCAAGTAATTTACTACAACATAAAAAACGGGTCTTGTTATGTATAATCATAATGACTAACCACATAACAAAACCCTTTCTACCTTTATAATTAAATCGTAAAGGTTTACAGTTTATATTTTATTCATATAACCAAGCATCACGTGGTGAAGCATAGCTAGTAATTTCATTTTCATTAAACCATAAATTAATTTCACGTTCAGCAGACTCTAATGAATCTGAACCGTGAATGATATTTCTACCAACAGTTAAACCTAAATCACCTCTTATTGATCCTGGAGAAGCTTCTGATGGATTTGTGCTGCCAATAATATGTCTTGATACATTAACTGCATCTTCACCTTCAACTACCATTGCGAACACTGGTGCTGATGTAATAAATGAAATTAAATCATTATAAAATGGTTTGCCTTGGTGTTCGCCATAATGTGTTTCAGCAAGTTCCATTGGTACTTGCATTAATTTACCGCCAACAAGTTTAAGTCCTTTTCGTTCAATTCTTGAAATTACTTCACCAATTAGGTTTCTTTGTACTGCATCTGGTTTAATCATTAAAAATGTACGTTCCACTTTATGTATCCCCCCTGTGTTTAATAGGTTTATGTATATTACTATTATATATTAACAGGTTGGTAAAGCGCTTTCAATACTTTTCATAAATACTAAGTGTTTCTTGAACCCATTTTTTTCGTTAAACTTTGTAAAAGTGATTTAGGGTGGCCATCTGGCAGTTCATCAATTAATTTTAAAGCTTTATTCAAATACTTTGTACTAACTGCTTTAGATTCATTAATACTGTCAGACTTTCTAATAATTTGAATACATTCTTCAAATTCTTTACGATCGCTGTCACGACGTAATTGTTCAATTTTTAATTTGAATTCTGGATTTTTTCTCATTTCCAATAAAATAGGCAAAGTAATATGACCATTCAACAAGTCACTACCTACAGGTTTTCCTAATTTCTTTTCAGAACTAGTAAAATCTAAAACATCATCGATGATTTGGAAGCTCATACCAATATAATGCCCTATCATTTTCAATTTTCGTATTGTTTCTTTATCTGAGCGCGATGTAATTGCACCAACTTCTGTCGACAACTGAATTAACAGTGCAGTTTTACGATTAATACGTCTTAAATAATTGATAATTGTTTGCTGACTATTAAATTGATCTTGAAATTGGAATAATTCCCCACGACAAACATCTACAATTGATTCAGAAATCAACTTATGCACTCTATTGTCTTCTACTGCCATTAAGTGCTCTAGTCCTAATGCTAGTAAAAAGTTTCCAGTTAAAATAGCTGTTGTCTGATCCCATTTCTTTGATATGGTTAACTTACCACGGCGTTTATCACTTTTATCGATAACGTCATCATGAACAAGTGTTGCCATATGAATTAACTCTAATGCGACTGCAACTTGATAAGTTTGTTCAGACGTTTGTTCATCTTCACCAAATTGACTACTAAGAATCACAAATGCAGGTCGTACACGTTTACCACCAGAAGACAATAAATGTAAAGAAGCTTGTTCTAGAACAGAATCTTTGCTTTTAATTGCCTTTTCAAGTCGTTGTTCCACTTTTTTAATTTCATTGTTCATGTTTAACTTTGCCACGTTAATCACCTTTGGAATTATCTTTTTCTTTATAGCCAAGGTGCATTGCAGCAACGCCACCTGTAAAGCTACGTACTCTTACATTTATGAACCCAGCTTCTTCGAACATTCGCTTTAATTCGTCTTTGCCTGGAAAATTAAAAGTAGATTGCTGTAACCATTCATATTCTTCTTTTGACTTTGCAAAAAACTTCCCAAATATCGGCATAACAAATTTAAAGTATAGTGCATATACTTGTTTAAATACCGGCAAAGTTGGTTGGCTCGTTTCGAGGCACACTACCATACCACCTGGTTTAAGTACTCTATTCATTTCTTTTAATGCTCCTAAATAATCTGGTACATTTCTCAAACCAAACCCGATTGTTACATAATCGAATGAATTATCTTCAAATGGTAAGTCCATCGCATCGCCATGAACAAGCTTAACATTTTCCATTGAAGCAGTTTTCTCTTTTCCTACTTCTAGCATATTTTCACTAAAATCAATACCTGTTACTTCGCCAGTTGGTCCAACTGCTTTACTTAGGGCTATCGTCCAATCTGCTGTACCACAGCATACATCTAAGGCTTTTGTACCTTTTCTTACGCCCATATCTTTCATGACACGTTTTCGCCATACTTTATGCTGTTCAAAACTAATAATATTGTTTAATCTATCATATTTTTTTGATATATTTTGGAATACTCGATGTACTTGTTCTTTATTTGCTTTATTGTCAGCCATGCTTAATTACCTCTACTTTTTAAATAACTTTTTTGGATATCGTGTAAGTAACGCTTTACTTCACTTTGATTATATTTCTTGAAGTATGATGGATAGTAATCAGACATATCTTCAAATAAATAATTATATATTTTTGACTCATCAACTGTCGTACCAAAATGAGAAATTGTAATATACGGAAAAAGTGTTTCAATCCTTACTATTGCTTGTGATATTTCATAATCACTTAAAACTTGATGATGTAAAGATGATTTTAATTCGTTGATTTCAACAATTGCTTTACTTATTTCATTTTGAAATGATAAATCATTGATTGCTGCAAGTAATGTATAAAAATGTGCACTAATTAAATCACCAATCAAAATTGAATGCTTAGATAAATGATTATATGTAATGTCATCTAGGTGTCTCATTGATGTGTCAATTGTGAGGCATGCTACTTTGGCAACATCAGGAATATCATATGAATCTAATAATGCACCTAATCTATGATTAATATTTATAGGTTCATACTCGGATACGCCCTTTAATCTTTCTTTTATTTGTCTTTCCAATTTGCTTACAGTTGTTTCCATGTCTACACCTCACGATATTATCACTATTCATATTAACATTATATGTAAGAAATTAAAATCTTTTGAAGCATTAAGATTACTTATCATTTTTAAATTTCAGTTTAAACTAACAGTAATTTATGTAGCTTTTGTAATTCTTATAATAACCCTTACTTCATTCAAATTATTCATCATTTTAAATAACGCAAAAAACTATAGTAGACTTAGTTACTTTTTAACTATATTCAACGCTAACAATTAATCTCTTTATTCATATGTATATTTTGTGGTTGCTATTTTTATCACAACTATTATGGCATCTAATATCTTTAATGATTAAATAATGAATGTTCCAAAGATTAAAAACTTAGAAGAACATTACAATTTATGTACAGGTTGTAAGTATTAAAGGCAAAATAAAAAGCCCTTATACAGGGCTTTCTAAGTAAAATTATTTTACAGCATCTTTTAATGCTTTACCAGCTTTGAATGCTGGAACTTTACTTGCTGGGATATCAATTTCTTTACCAGTTTGAGGATTACGACCTTTACGTGCAGCACGTTCACGTACCTCAAAGTTACCGAAACCAATTAATTGTACTTTTTCACCTTTAGCAAGTGAGTTTTGGATTGATTCGAATACAGCATCTACTGCTGAACCAGCTTCTTTTTTAGTTAAATCAGCTTGTTCTGCAACTGCATTGATTAAATCTGTTTTGTTCATTAGACATTCACCTCCTGAGGTTTGATAATGATATGTTTATATCATTATGGTAAAACTTTAACACAAGCATTATATAAATCGCAATCATTTATGTGGCAAAAACGTTGAATTTAAGCCATTTCTGTTCATAATACGTAATAAATAGCTGTATATGTGTAATAATACACAATTTATTCAGATTTTTTATCGCGCTCCATTAAATCTTTAACGCATTCTTTTACAGAAATATTTTCAAATAAAACTCTATATAATGCATTTGTAATTGGCATATCTACATTTTTTTCTTTAGCTAAATAGTAAACTGATTTAGTTGTATAAATACCTTCGACAACCATATTCATTTCAGATAAAGCTTGCTCCATGGATTCACCTTGTCCGAGTTTATACCCTAATGTGAAATTTCGAGAATGCGTTGACGTACATGTAACAATTAAATCACCAATACCGCCCAATCCTAAAAACGTCATTGGATCTGCACCTAATTTTTCACCTAGTCTGCTGATTTCAGCTAAACCACGAGTCATTAATGCAGCTTTCGCATTATCTCCATATCCAATTCCAGCTACAATTCCACTTGCCACTGCAATTATATTTTTTAATGCACCACCAAGTTCAACGCCGATTAAATCATCATTCGTATAAACACGTAAATAATCATTCATAAATAAATCTTGGATTAATTTACTTACATTTTCATCTTTTGACGAAGCGGCTACAGTTGTTGGTTGTTTTACTACAACTTCTTCAGCATGGCTTGGCCCTGATAATACACCAATACCAGCATTATGTTCAGGGGAAATTGAATCTTCAAGCATTTCAGAAACACGTTTAAACGTACCATTTTCAATACCTTTAGCAACATGAATAAATGTCTTCTTAGTTGTTAGCTTTTCATTTATTTCAGAAGCAACTTCACGCATCGCTTTAGTTGGTAATGCCATTAAATATATATCTGCGTATTGAATAGCTTCATTCAAATCTGATGTCGCAACAATACTATCATTTAATTTCGCATATTTTAAATACTTTTTATTCGTGTGACATGAGTTTAACTCATCAACAGCATCTTGATTTTTACCCCACATCATCACGTCATGTCCATTTTCAGCTAGTACATTGGCAAGGGCTGTCCCAAAACTCCCCATACCAAATACGGTAATTTTAGTCATAGTTATCCCCCAATCGTTAATTTCTTTTTCGAGCTATAATATGAATTGGCGTACCTTCAAATCCAAAAGCAGCACGGATTTGGTTCTCTAAATAGCGCTTATAAGAGAAATGCATTAATTCAACATCATTCACAAATACAACGAATGTTGGCGGTTCAATGGCAACTTGTGTCGCATAAAAGACATTAAGTCGTCTTCCTTTATCTGTTGGCGTAGGATTCATCGAAATCGCGTCTGTAATAACTTCATTCAATGTAGAACTTTGAACACGTTTTTTATGATTTTCGCTCGCTTCTTTAATGTATGGGAATAATGTACGTAATCTCGTACGTTCTTTTGCGGATACAAAAGCAATCTGTGCATAGTCTAAAAATTGGAATTCTTTTCGCACTTCATCTTCAAACTTTTTCATTGTTTTACTATCTTTTTCAACTGTATCCCATTTATTTACAACGATAACTACTGCCTTACCTTGTTCGTGTGCATAACCAGCTACACGTTTGTCTTGTTCAATAATACCTTGTTCAGCATCGATTACTACAAGAACAACATTTGAGCGTTCAATCGCTTTTAGCGCTCTTAATACTGAGTATTTTTCAGTTGATTCATATACTTTACCTTTTTTACGCATACCTGCAGTATCGATTAAAACATAATCTTGTCCATCATAACTATATTCAGTATCGATTGCATCTCTTGTTGTTCCTGCAACATTAGAGACAATGACACGATCTTCACCTAAGATAGCATTTACTAAACTTGATTTACCTACATTTGGACGTCCAATTATTGAAAGACGAATTGTATCTTCATCATATGGGTCTTCTTCCTCTTCACCAAAATGTGATACAACTGCATCTAACAAATCACCAAGACCTAAACCATGAGATCCAGAAATTGGATATGGTTCTCCAAAACCTAATGAATAGAAATCATACACGTCTGTACGCATTTCCATATTATCTACTTTATTAACCGCTAATACGACCGGCTTTTTAGATTTGTATAAAATTTGAGCAACCATTTCGTCGCTTTGTGTCAATCCTTCACGCACGTTAACCATAAAAATGATAACATCCGCTTCATCAATGGCGATTTCTGCCTGTGCTCTAATTTGTGTTTGGAATGGTGCATCACCAATTTCGATACCACCAGTATCAATAATATTAAAATCGTGTGTCAACCACTCACCTGAAGAATAAATACGGTCTCGTGTTACACCTGGCGTATCTTCAACGATTGATACACGTTCACCAACTATTCTATTAAAAATTGTAGATTTACCTACGTTAGGCCTACCTACAATTGCTACTATAGGTTTAGTCATAAGCTAACTTCCTCTCTTTCTTATATCTTTTTAATAATATCACATGACACTGTGTAATCAAAATGTGTTTATAATTGTGCTAAGAAAAATTATTATCAAAATATAACAATTCAAAATAACTAACTTTTATGTTTTCTAGCATTCATTTCAAATTTAGATAATATTATAAAAAAATACTCCACATGTGTATCAAAAGCATGTGGAGTTCATCATAATATTTATATTCAAATTATAATTTAAGATTTTTCAGCTTATCACCAATCATATCGCCAATCGTTGGATTATCTTCATCTTCATTATCTAAGTATGCCTCAGTTGTTGCAGGATCACTTTCAATAACGTCTTCATTTGGTAATGTAGCTTTGATAGACAATGATACTCTCTCATTTTCTTCATCAATGCCTAAAATTTTAACGCTAACTTGTTGACCAGGTTCTAGTACTTCACCTGGTGAACCAATATGTTTATGTGCAATTTCTGAAATATGTACTAGTCCTTGCACACCAGGTGCAATTTCAACAAATGCACCAAAATTCGCTAACCTAACCACGACGCCTTCGATAACATCGTTTTCATGGAATTGCCCTTTAATGTTTTCGAAAGGTGTAGGCAACGTATCTTTGATTGATAATGAAATACGCTCTGTATCTCTATCAATAGATTTAATTTTAACTTTTACATCTTGACCAATTGATACTACCTCTTCTGGTGTTTGGACGTGTTCATGTGAAAGTTCTGACACGTGAACTAGACCATCAACACCACCGATATCAATAAATGCACCAAATTGTGTTAAACGTGCTACTTTACCGTCAATAACATCGCCTTCATTTAATGATTGTAATAATTGATCTTTTTTAGCGTCATTTTCTTCTTGTTCAACTGCTTTACGGCTTAAAATGACTCTATTATTTTCAGGGTCTAACTCTTCAACTTTAATGCGAATTGTTTGTCCATCAAATACAGAGAAATCCTCAATGAAGTCTGTTGAAATTAATGAAGCTGGTACAAAACCTCTTTGTCCTACATCTACGACTAAACCACCTTTAACTACTTCCGTAACTTTCGCTTCGATGATTTCATTATTGTCCAATTTCTCTTGTAAATAGCTGTAAGACTTCTCAGTTTCAAGTTGTCTTCTAGATAAAATGTAAGCTCCAGATTCGTTTTCTTCATCAAACTCAACTTTAGTGACATACGCCTCAACTTCATCGCCCACTTTTACAACTTCACTTGGACTATCAATATGATGCGTAGATAGCTGACTAATAGGTATAATACCGTTAAATTTACCACCGTTGATATGAACAACAACTTGTTTATCTTCAACTTGTTGCACTTCACCAGTGACTTTGTCACCTTCTTTAATATCGTTAATCATTGATTCATTGAATTCTTCAGTCATCTTGTTTGCCTCCTTATACACTACATATTTATAACATCTTATAAACTGACAGAATTGTCAAGAAATTCTACCTCGATTACATTTTACGAAATAGTCATATACATAAATATGTCACTTTATCATATTCAAGTCGTCATATTGACAAATATTTATTACAACCATTTTTGTATCAAAGTAATGCAGTTCGCTATGTTTATACATATTTTTTGTATAAAAATTAGCATAACTCACTATTTAGTTTAATAAGTCTGTCATTTCATTGTTCTCTACAAGATATATTATAGTAAAATTTTATACTTTTATAAAACAAAAAGCCACGTAATTAAGAAACTTTTACATTCTGATAGTAAGAAGTGTGTATAAAAGGCATCATTCTTTAATCATTACATTTGTTAATACTAATAATAATCCAATGCAAAATTGTTTTTGTGTACATATAAGCTGTGGTTAATGTTTAAGAAGCTTATATAATAAATCAATTGCGATTCTTTATTATTTCTGCCTAACTTCCTCGTTTTAATTTTAATTTCGCAAAAAAAATTAAAGTACATGCTTATTTATGATTTTGTTAGAGCAATTCAGAAACTGTTTATATATCTGTTGAATTATCAAGAGGATTGATCTAATTATACATTTTCACTTTAAGTATTATCGTTATTCGTATTAAAATTAACAAAAAGCCATTTCTATTCAACTTGAATAAAAACAGCCTTTTCTGTTCGTCAAAGATTTTAAATTTTATTAATGTTACCTTTGTAATTACTTAATTTGATTAACCATCTCTAAAATTTCTTCTGTAACCTCTTCAATTGATTTGCCAGTTGTATCTAATGTAATTGCGTCATCAGCTTTTCTTAGAGGCGAAATCTCACGGTTCATATCATATTGATCACGTGCTTCAATATCTCTTTTTAAATCTTCAAAATTAGATTCAATGCCTCTTAACTGATTATCTTTTAAACGTCGTTCTGCACGTTCTTCAACTGAAGCAATCATATACACTTTTAAATCTGCATCCGGTAAAACTACTGTACCTATATCACGACCATCCATTACGATACCTTTTTCTGCAGCTAATTCTTTTTGTTTTTTAACAGCGAATGAACGAACAGGTTCTTTTGAAGCTACGTATGAAACATGTTGCGTCACATCATTACTTCTTAAATAGTCTGTAACATCTTCGTTATCTAAAATGACACATTGACCTTTATCTGCTTTATAAGTTAAATCTAATGTTGTTTGGTCAACAAGTTTTGCAAAGTCCTCAGTTTTATTTAATTTTAAATATTTATAAGTTAATGCACGATACATTGCTCCTGTATCGACATAAATCATAGATAGTTCACTTGCTACACGCTTTGCTATTGTACTTTTACCGGCAGCAGCTGGACCATCTAATGCAATATTAATGGCTTTCATGCGTCATTTCCCTTCCTTGTCGTTTTATGAATAATATTTTATCATAATTAGGTAAACGAAATATAGGAGGAAATATATGAAACATCTACTTGTTATTCATACCGGTGGCACAATAAGTATGTCACAAGATCAATCTAATAAAGTAGTAACAAATGATATCAACCCTATTTCGATGCATCAAGATGTTATTAATCAATATGCACAAATAGATGAATTAAACCCTTTTAATGTTCCATCACCTCATATGACTATCCAACACGTTAAACAATTAAAGGATATTATTTTAGATGCAGTATCAAAAAAATATTATGATGGTTTTGTTATCACACACGGTACTGATACATTAGAAGAAACTGCCTTTTTATTAGATTTAATATTAGGTATTGAAGAACCTGTTGTAATCACTGGTGCAATGCGTTCATCAAATGAAATTGGGTCAGACGGTTTATATAACTATATTTCCGCTATTCGTGTAGCTTCTGATGAAAAAGCACGCCATAAAGGTGTTATGGTTGTATTTAATGATGAAATTCATACCGCGCGAAATGTAACTAAAACCCATACTTCAAATACCAATACTTTTCAAAGTCCGAATCACGGACCACTAGGTGTTCTGACAAAAGATCGTGTTCAATTCCACCATATGCCTTATCGTCAACATGCTTTGCCAAATGTTAATGAATCACTTAATGTACCGCTAATTAAAGCGTACATGGGTATGCCTAGTGATATTTTTAAATTTTACAGTCGTGAAGGAATCGATGGCATGGTCATTGAAGCGCTGGGACAAGGTAATTTACCTCCTAGTGCATTGAATGGCATTCAAGAATTAGTCAAACTCAATATACCTATTGTTTTAGTATCTCGTTCTTTCAACGGTATAGTAAGTCCTACTTATGCTTACGATGGTGGTGGATATCAACTCGCTCAACAAGGATTTATTTTCTCAAATGGTTTAAATGGTCCTAAAGCACGTTTGAAATTATTAGTTGCTATAAGTAATCATTTAGACATCACTAAATTAAAATCATATTTTGAAATGTAATTTTAAAGTAAAATAAAAAAGGTCTATTTGCATCGGTTAGTCATCAACAAAGTTTGACATAATAAGTATGTCAATTGTTGAATAGTTAAACTTCTAGCAGATAGACCTTTCGAGATTTATGATTCTAACGGTGTTTGTTTTTTAGCAAGCATGCTTTGAGCGATAATACCACCGTGGAACTTACCATTTTCAATAAAAATAGTATTAGCATCGTTTCCTGCTGCGATTACACCTGCAATGTAACAATTTTCGACATTGGTTTCGTACGTTTCTTTATTATACATAGGTGCAGTTCCGAATTCATTGGTGTTAATTTGTATACCTACAGATTTTAAAAATTCATAATCTGGATGATATCCAATCATTGCAAATACATAATCGTTGTGAATTGTCTTACTCTTTCCATTTACTTCATAAGTCAAAGTATCTTCAGTAATTTGTGTGACATTGGCATTGAATTCCATGTCTATTTTTTCATGATTTACAAGTGCTGTGAAGTTCGGAAGTATCCACGGTTTAATTGACGGTGAATAATCACCACCTCGATATAATACTGTAACGTTAGCACCAGCTTTTTCTAATTCTAATGCAGCATCAATCGCTGAGTTTTTACCGCCAATAATTACAACGTCTTGATCGAAGTATGGATGCGCTTCTTTAAAGTAATGGAAAACTTTTGATAAATCAGCACCTTCAACTTCTAATGTATTATGCTGTCCATAGTATCCAGTTGCAATTGTCAAAAAGCGACATTCATATACATCTTTCGTTGTAGTTATTGTAAATTTATTATCTATTTTTTTAACTGTTAACACTTCTTCGAATGCATTCACCCTTAATTGATGATGCTTCACAACTTCACGATAATATACTAACGCTTGATTACGTCTTGGCTTACTTTCTTCTACGATAAATGGCACGTCCCCAATACTTAATTTATCGCTTGATGAGAAAAATGTTTGGTGTGTTGGATAATTATATATTGATTCAACGACATTGCCCTTTTCAATAATTAGCGTGTCAATGCCTTTTCTTTTTTGTTCAATAGCCGCACTTAAACCGCATGGCCCTCCACCAATTATAATACTTTCTACTTTTTGCATTGTTTCGGCCTCCTTTAATCCCAAACTATTATAACAGTTCAATAGTTGCTAAGCTAAGTCTGTGCTTAATAATTTATGATATATTTTCGACAATTAGTAGGTTTACACTAAAATATTGTCGTCTGTGCAATTGCACAATTCATATGTTTAGTTTCATTAGGGAAAGAAAATCAAAAACTTAAGTCATAACCCGATATTGAATATTGATAATCCTAATTTGATATTTAAGCAATACGTCAATTTCTTATATTTAATCTTGATTATGAGTGAACAGCAATAAATTGGATACTTATTAATGAAGTTACTGATAAATACTTTCTAAATCTTCACGAAAAAAACTGCTACATTACAATAAGTGATTTATAAGTAAATCAGATTTCTCTGAGCTTACTTTAGAACACAAATGTGAATGTAGCAGTTAAATTTAAAAGTTGCATCGATATTGATTATGGAATAATAATTTGTTGGCCATTTCTAATATTATTACCACTTAAACCATTAGCACGTCTAATTTTCTCAACATTTTCAGGTGAACCTGAACCGTAGTATTGAATTGCGATTCGGTAAAGGTTTTCTTGACCACTAACTGTATGTCTTTGGCCTCCACCTTGACGTTGCTGTTGTTGGTTTTGATTTGCTTGTTGTTGATTTTGGTTGTTTTGCGTTTGATTGTTCGCTTGATTTGCAGTATTTTGATTATTATTTGACTCGTCAGTAGTTGCTTTGTCTTTATCATCAGATTTTGATTTGTCATTGTCTTCAGATTTTGATTTATCTTTAGCAGAATCTGTTGAAGTTGCTTTATCTTTATTATCATCAGATTTATTTTTGTTCGTATTCGCTATTTTATTTTCTTTCGTACCGTTATTATGATTATTTAATGCCATACCACCAAATATTGCTAACGCACCTACAATTAAAACAGCTGCAATTAAAGGTAATAAAACTTTTGTCATACCACCTTTTTTATGATCTTTTTTCTTGTCATGATGATCACGATGTTCATGATTATGATTCGTTTGAGCAGAAGCTTGTTGTTTTGAAGCAGCAGTTGAAGCACCTACTGCACCAGCTGTACCTGCGCCGACAGCTGCACCTTTTTTATTATTATAATCTTTTTCCTTCTTTTTCGCTTCTTTACTTTCAGTAGACTTTTCAATGTTATCTTTTTGAGCATTTTGTTGATCTTTTGCATGATGATTAGCTTTAGATGCGCCACCAATTGCCCCCGCAACACCTGCTGTACCTGCACCAATGGCTGCAGCTTTTTTACCATTATGATTTTCTTTTGTATCATTATTTTTTGAATCTAAAGATACATCATTGCTATTCTCTTCTGATTCTTTTGACTTATTAGCATCAGTTGAAAAATGCGGTTTAGGTTGTTGTACTTTTTCATTTTCAACGTTGTTTGCTACGCTTTTATTTTCCTTTGCATCTCTTTTTTCTTGAGTTTCCTCTTGTTTCACATTTTCTTCATTTGGTTCTGGATGTGATTTATCCATTGCAAATGCATTTTTAGTGTAATTTGATTCATCTTTATGAGGCTTACTTTCATGATGGCTAGCTTCTTGATTCAGAGAACTATGTAATGATGAATCATCTTGGCGATCATCTAACGTTCCAGCTTCATTTTGAACTTTATCTTCAGACACTTGTGATTCTTGGTGTTCTTGTTTATTATGATTCGTTGCTAAATCACGACGTCTTTTTCTTCTTTGGGCATTTCTTGGCGGAAACTGTTGCTCCGTTTTCTCTGTTGTATCTTGATGTTCTACTTCTGCTTGGTCTTTTTCAACATCTTCTATATGATCTTGATGTGAATTTGTGTCTATCGATTGACGATTTTTTTCAAAGTCATCTTTAAAATTATTAGACATAGCCATCTTCCTTTCAATTCTATTACAATGATTTTACATAAAATATACCCATATGACACATGTTTATGTATATTTTTCAAAATTATTTCAATCATTTTTCAATTGTGTATACACTAATTATAGCTTGTCAATTTTCTTTTAGTAAAGTAATACTATCTGGGAAATAAATTTTGCAATTTTTCTTCAAAACCGATGCTTCTAATTACTTTTTTCTTATTTGGAATTATTATATCTTGTATATTCGAATCATTGTCACAACACTGTTCTTGTGTTGGTGGATATTCTCCAAAAAATTCTAACAAATACTTGCGTCTACATTGATCTAACTTACTATAACCAATCATGCGGAAGAATCCTAATTGTTTTCGTTTAAATGATTGTTTAAAAATTTGCTTTAATGTTCCAATTTTATAGAAAGAATGTAATGTTGATAAAATGTTTTGTTTATCTGGAAGTAGAAATTCACCTATTTCAAAATTTTGTACATCTGCCTCTGTAATCATATCCGCAAATAATAACGTTTCTAAAATATACTTATCATCCGGTTGATATAAACTGATTGCTTGACTTCGTTCACCATCTCGACCAGCACGACCAATCTCTTGTATATAATTTGAAGGGCTAGTTGATAGATGAAAATGGATAATTGTTCTTATATCTTTTTTATTAATCCCCATTCCAAAAGCACTCGTTGCAACTATAACTGGAATATCATTATTCAAAAATTGTTGTTGGACTGTTTGACGTTCTTGGTAATTCATATCTCCATGATATATACCTGTTAAAAAGCCATAATCATATATCATTTGAGCCAAATTTAGACACATCTTTTTAGCAGATACGTATATAATTGTTGGACCAGAATGTTCAAGAAATGGTAGAAGCCAGTCAATTTTATCTTCATCATCCTGAAAATTAAGATGTTTGAAACTTATGTTCGGACGATTCATTGTAGTTTTAATAACATTAAATTGAATAGATAGCATTTCTGTTAAATCATCTTGTAAATGTGGAGGTGCAGTAGCCGTCAAGGCTAATACGACAGCTTCTTTAAAATGTCTAGTAACTTTACCAATTAATGCATAATGCGGTCTAAAATCATAGCCCCATTCCGATAAACAATGTGCTTCATCTAAAACAATCATGCCAAAGTCTATTTTAGAAATTAATTTAAAATTGGCAGGTTGTAGTAGGAATTCTGGACTCAAAAAGATAAATCGACTATGTCGTAATACTTTGATATTATACTTTTTTTCAATTTCATCCATACCTGAGTGAATACAAGCAACACGTTTCTCACCATTAATCTTTAATTGCATCACTTGATCATCCATTAAAGAAATTAATGGAGATACAATTAATGTCGGCTTATTAGAAAGATATGTTGGTAGTTGATAACATAAACTTTTACCGCTACCAGTAGGAAGAATGCCAAGTGTATGTTCACGTTTCAATACACTTTCTATTATTTCTTGTTGACCTGGTTTAAAACTGTCAAATCCAAAATTATCTTTTAAAGCTTTATGCAACATTGAGATCACCTCTTTCAATTCCAACAATCAATACTTTTATTTGGAAGTATGAAAGTGAGTCAAATTTATCTTTGTAATATTTTAATCGTTCACCACGATGTTGCTGATAAAAATTAAAAAATTGCTGCATTAGTGCGTCATCAACATAGTCATCATAATTTGACATATAACCTTTTATTAAAATTTCTAACACATGATCTTCTATTGTATTAATTTTAACTTGCTGTTGTGAAGCAATGCTTTCCATTGAAACGGGTTCAAGTAATTTTGTATAAGTAATAAATGTCTGATTTGATAATGTAGGTTTCATTATTAAACTTGATAAAACTGTATAGTCATCACTTTCTAATTCAAACATCATTGCCACTAAATTATTCATTTCGTACTCAAATAACTGTTGCTGTGATATTTGTTCTATTAAACTCACTTGCTGTCGTGTATACATTGGCTCATCATAGCCTTGCAAATAATAATGTAAATAACAAGGTCCTTTAACTTCAATTGCTTTAAATAAATTATGCAATTCATTTTCAAAATCACTTTGTAATTCTTTTTCTTTAATATGGTTATAGACAATTTTCACTGTTTCTTGTATCTTATTATTTTGAGAGATTGGAATAAATTGAAATTCTTGTTGCTTAATATTAGACATCGTCTGAACTAATAGTTGTATTGCCTGAAATGTTTGCACCATGCTTTCAAATGTAAACCTTGGATGCAAAGCAATTTCTATTTTAGAGTTAAATTCATTAATATTTTCTAAAAATAGCTCAAAAGACGGATATTTTAATAGTGGTAAACTATGATATAATGACAACTGTTGTTGACTACAAGCGTCAAAAAAGGTTTGGTGAGATTTCTTACCGACTAATATATTGTAAATACTTTTATTTGTTTTATAGTTAAATGTTTGTTGTAATGCTGTTTTTATAATGTGTTGCAAGTTTAACCCTCACTCTGTAAAACGGATAATTTGAAAATAAAAAAGATGCTGTCTAAAATTTTAGTCACATTACTATTTTAGCATTTTTATCAAAGGAGGCGAAGACATTGGCAAAATATACAATCGTTGATATGGATACTTGTATTGCATGTGGTGCATGCGGTGCAGCAGCGCCAGATATATATGATTACGACGACGAAGGTATTGCTTTCGTAATCCTTGACGATAACCAAGGTACTGCAGAAGTACCAGAAGAATTATATGAAGACATGGAAGATGCATTAGATGGTTGCCCTACAGATTCTATTAAAATTGCAGACGAATCATTTGATGGGGACGCTTTAAAATATGAATAAATTGATGCGTTGTGATTAATACTCAATATAAAAAGCAGGTATGCTATCGTTAATTGATAGTTGCCTGCTTATATTTTTATGTGTAATTATTTTGATTAAAGTTTATTAAATTCTTTTCAAGAAATTCGCCAGCCTTCTATATAGCAAAATAAATACAATAGAAATGACGATACCTTTGATAATATTGAATGGTATAATTCCTGACACAATGATTACTTTAAGATTATTTACGATATCAGTTAAATTGAAAATCATTCCGTATAAAGGTAATAGAACGAAATAGTTCAAGATACTCAACACAATAGTCATAACAATTGTTGCGATGATTAATCCAGTAACCAAAGATTTTGTTGAACGTTTATTTTTATAGATGGCGTATGCAGTTAATAAGAAACTTGCGCCCGCTAAAAAGTTAGCAAACGGTCCAACTGGATCACCCATATTAAATAAGTAATTTAATAAATTTTTGACTAGCGCTACAATGATTCCGGCAACTGGTCCAAATGTAAATGTTGCCAGTAATGACGGTACATCACTAAAATCTAAAGTTAAGTATGGTGGCAGAAATGGTATAGGAAACTTGATAAAAGTTAACACAAACGCAATTGCGCTCAACATACTTATAGTGATAAGACGTTTATTTTGTTGCATATTCAATTTTCTCCTTCCATTCATCTCGTAAGAATAGGAGGATTATTGCACAACAAAAAACCTCCATCTTCTCCCATCCAGACTATACTGTCGGCTCTAGAATCTCACTAGATCAGCCACTAATATGAAACATACTAGCAGGTCGCAGGCTTAATTTACTGCCGGTTGGGAATTACACCCGACCCCGAAGATGAATTTAACATTATTAAATTTAATTCTCATTAATTTTATACTATATATCACAAAACCTCAATAACTATGCTTAAATTAGAGCATAGTTACGTTGGTGTTGCATGATGCATTGGTGATTTAAGTTCATTGGCTGGATAGGTTTGATAGGTTTTGGGGATGGCAATTTTTAGATACTTTTTTGACACTACCCTTTTATTACCTATAAGAAAAACTAATTATTAACGTTGCCTTTTTCATGATTAAATACTCCTACTTCTATTGAATCTTTCTTACTATAATTAGGTCTTGTTGTGTTAATATATTTATCAGCAATTTGAAGAGAAACATTCAAATCATGAGGAATATTCTTTTTCTTTTTTAGTACTTCAGAAAAATCAATCATCTCGTCTATTGTATTGTCTTTTGTGTAATTGTCTTTAGTGCTAAATAAAGTTGTAACAACATATGGACGAGATTTATCTTTAAGTTGTTTTTTTGAGTTTTTCATACCATCCCTAAAAGACTTATCATTCTCTTTGATTAAGGGTTGAAAATACTTTTTATATTCATCTAGAGTATATGGAACAGCAGTCAAATAATAATATTCATTTCTAAAACCACTATTCTGCGTTTTCATAATTGCATTTTCAGTATAACCAGTATATTTATATTTACTTTTATATTCTTTTAAAACTTCTGTTAAATTATCCAACTCTTCCTTATGTGCTCGATATTCAAAGCCACTGAGTACTGTACCAACTAAAGTACTCATATCATCACCTTTATCCTCACTTCTTAATGAACTATTACTGTCTATGATCGATTTATCAAATGGAATACTCGCATTAAATACGATATCGTGGTCATCACAATGAACGAATACTTCTACACCATCGCCACTACCTACAACATTGGTAGCTTTAACTTTTAGACCGAAGTTATCCATAAAAAATTGTTCGCCTCGTTTAGCAATTTTATCTTTATGTTTCTTCGCAAATTCAATCGCATCTTTTTCTGCAGGTGGTTGGAAACCTTGCCCAACATATTTTGAAGCTTCCATTTCTTCTGGAACAGATTTCGTTTCTGTTTCTGATTCTGTGTCTTTATTTGATTTATTTTCCATCGTGGAACATCCTGATAATAGTAGTGTTGCTATTAAGATTAATTTTGCCTTTTTAAACATATCTCATCACCCATTTATGTGTTTGTTTAGAATATTAAAAGCAATATTTTTAATGTAATTCATCTTTACTGTACACCCCTAATTCTATTGGATGATTATCATCATAGAAGGGATTATTAGTTTTAATAGTAGGTTTCCCTATTTGAATTGTAATTGTAGATTTTTCTGGTTTATTTTTTAAATCATACAATTTATTGCTTAGTTTAATTGCATCATTTATTGTATTGTCTTTAGTAAAATTTTTCTTTGTACTAAACAATGTTGCTACTGCATCTGTATCAGCAGCGTAATTCACTTCTTTTCTTGCTCGTTCCATTCCTTCTTTAAATTCTTTATCATTTTTTTGAATCAATGGTTCATAATACTTACGATATTCATCTAAACTTATAGTCGTGTATGTAATATAGAAATATTCATTTTTATATCCGACATTTTGTGTCTTGTTGATTGCTTCTTTAGTAAAGCCTGTATATTGATATTTCTTTTCATTTTCTTTGAAAAATTTATATAAATTATCATACTTTTCTTTTTGTGCTCGATATTCAAAGCCACTGAGTACTGTACCCACCATCATACTCATATCACCACTTTTGTCCTCACTTCTTAATGAGCTATCACTCTCAATTATCGATTTATCAAATGGAATACTCGCATTAAATACGATGTCGTGGTCATCACAATGCACGTATACTTCTACGCCTTTTCCACTACCTACAACATTCGTAGCTTTAACTTTTAGACCGAAGTTATCCATAAAAAATTGTTCGCCTCGTTTAGCAATTTTATCTTTATGCTTCTTCGCAAATTCAATCGCATCTTTTTCTGCAGGTGGTTGGAAGCCTTGGCCTACATATTTTGAGGCTTCCATTTCTTCTGGCACAGATTTTGTTTCTTTGTTGGATTCGTTATTGGTAGTTGAACATCCTGATAGTAGCAGTGTTGCTATTAAGATTAATTTTGCCTTTTTAAACATATCTCATCACCCATTTATGTTTTTATTTAGAAGTTTCATTTTGCATATAGTTATACTCACTTAATTTATTTGCATCTTTTAGTTCACCTATATATAAACCTCCAAGTACATCTACTTGTGTTAAATAATCTCTGATTTTAATTTAATTATTCATTAATTTAGCAATTTGAAGCCAATCATCTCCAATACCCAATGATTTTAATGGATTATCTAGATTAATTGCCTCATTAGATGTTCCTTGATAAACAATCGACTGTTGACCAGTTGGATTCCCCTGATCATAAAGAAGCTCGTATGTTTTTATATTAAGGTGTAACTAACATATTGTGATTTTCTAATTGTTTAAACCGTTTACCATTTATTCTAAAGTTTTTTCATTTATATCTTGATAAACCCAATAACTGCTCAATTCTGTTAAACCTCTATCATTAATTTTATTCGTCTTCGAATGCTCCAAACGACACTACTTTCTTATCATCAAACCGAGCTCTTTTTGTGCCAATAAGTTTATTTCCTAATTGAGTAGTTATAGTATTTTTGATTGGCATATCTTTTGTTCTTTCAATTTTCTCGGATAATTCTATTACATTACTTATCTTTTCTTTTCTATTTTTTTCATCATTCGTACTAAACAATGTTGCTACAGTATTAGTATTAGCAGTATAATTTAGCTCTTTTCTGGCTTTTTGCATTCCCTCTTTAAATTCTTTATCATTTTTATGAATCAATGGTTCATAATATTTACGATATTCTTTTAAGTTTCTTGATAAATATGTGATATAAAAATATTCATTTTGATACCCAACATTTTGCGTCTTGTTGATTGCTTCTTTAGTAAAGCCTGTATATTGATATTTCTTTTCATTATCTTTAAAAAATTTATATAAATTATCATACTTTTCTTTTTGCGCTCGATATTCAAAACCACTGAGTACTGTACCTACCATCATACTCATATCATCACCATTGTCATTACTACGCATTGATCCTTTTTGATGGATGGCATCTTTGTACAAAGGTAGACTTGCATTAAATACAATGCCATGATCATCACAATGCACATAAACGTCTACACCATCATCTTACCTACGACATTGGTAGCTTTAACTTTTAGACCGAAGTTATCCATAAAAAATTGTTCACCTACTTTTCCAAATTCTTTACGATGCTTCTTCGCAAATTCAATCGCATCTTTTTCTGCAGGTGGTTGGAAACCTTGGCCTACATATTTTGAAGCTTCCATTTCTTCAGATACAGATTTTGTTTCTGTTTTTGTGTCTTTATTTGATTTATTTTCCATCGTGGAACATCCTGATAGTAGTAGTGTTGCTATTAAGATTAGTTTAGTTCTTTTAAACATAGCTCATCACCCATTTATGTGTTTGTAAAACTTTTATGTTTGAAAAAGCTACTTATTCTCAATGAAAACAAGTAGCTTTTAATAAATAATTAGTATACTGCTAGTTTTTCTAATTGCTCTTTAACTTGAATTAAGTTTGAACGAATTAACGAAGCAGATTGATCCATTGTTTGAATAGCTTGCCCTTCATTTTCGTTCAAGCCATTACAAACAACTTCAAACTGTTGTGCCATTTGATCAAGACGTGCATGAGCTTGAGTGTTTAAAATAAACATATCATCATAATGAGATGGTTCAAAAATTTGATTAACAATTAATGGCTTCATATTTCTAACAATGTCATCTAAGTGATTTTCTAAAATTGGTGAAGCTGTTTTTAAGTTATTTAAAAATTCATCTAAATTTTTAAGTTTACTTTTTAAAACTTCAAGGCTTTTATCAATTTCGTCGACATTTATTCCCATAGCCTTTATCTTTATTTTCATTGTTACTTTGTATATTAAACTGCTTATTTCATAAATATGTCTCACAGCTGTTTCTACCGAATGTATAACTTCAAGAATATAGTTTAATACTGGTTCAAAATAATTATTGTAAGTTTCTTGAACATAATCACTAATTTTGTTAACTGCATTATCAATATGGTTTTTTAAAATTGTCATTTTTCTAGTTAAATAATTAGAAGATTGTACTTGACCCGAAATCATATGTTCACCGCTATAATTAATAGATAAGTTTCCATCCATTACCGTTGCATCTTGATGTGACATTATATTTTTAATATCGGTTATCTGCTCTCCATATACATCATTTTGTTTTTTTACAAAATTTATATTATTATTCACAACATTTAAATGCTTCATCATTTCCTCTGTCACGCCATCTTCAAAATCATGATCTAAATTTTTAAACATTTCTTTAATTACGTTATCAAGTGAATCATGTAAACTTTCTATGCCACGTTGTAATTTTTTATCTAAATCTTCAAGCATTTCTTCAATAGTATTTAATTCAAAAATAAGGCCTGCAACTGATAAAAATATGAAAGCAATTCCAACAAGATTTTTTTTGACATTATCAATTGCGCTAAATGCATCCTTTTTCAAAGAAGTTAATTCCCTACTCATCCCTTCAAGGATATCAACTTCGACAATATTTTTAAAATCTTGTTTAAGTTTATGTTTTCTTTCTCCAAAATTAGAATTTTCAACCTGTGAAATGTTATAGCTCTCATTCAAATAATTTACACAATCGGTTAACATATTACTTGTTTCACCAGTTACCAAATTACTTAATGCACTAAGGTTTTCTAGATTTAATTTTATAGGAGTCCCTTTACCAGTTCTCGCTATTGAATCTCCTGTCCACACATTAATTGGAATCCTATCATCCATATTTATATCGATTTCAATAGTTTTTTTGACTTTTTTACCATTTTTAATCACAGTATCTTTAACTGATTTAATTTTATAAACTGGTAAATCCGTATAAGTATTATATCTTGGATTTAATTTTCTTTTATAACCTAAATGACTATTTACTAATCCATCTATCGTTGGCACACCAGTTTCTAAATTCACTCGTTTTCCTAGTGTCGGAGTGGCAAATGGATCTTGTAGCCAAGATAAAATATCAAACTTACTATGATAATTAATCATATTTTTAAAATTTTGAGATTTGAAATTTTCCCATATTGACTTTGGTAACATGGCAGGGTTTGTCGAAACTATATTTTTATCCGGATTAATCAAACCTTGATGGTTAGCACTTGCTCCTCCTTGAGAATTGCCCCCATCGGACTTAAGGGTTTTATTTTTATACGTAGACGGATTTTGCTTATATTTCTTTAAAAAATCAGAACTTTTAAGGGTATTTGCATCTTTTAGTTTCTGTTCATACGATTTAATATAAGCATTATTTTGTTCTAATAAAAAAGTTGACTTATTTTTATCATTCATCAACTTTATATTTTCAATCCAATCATCAGCAACCTTACCACGAAAAGGATTGCTTTTCACATCACTCTTTTGGTTATCTGTACCTTGAAATAATAAAACTTGCTTGCCTGTAGGTGTTTCATTTTCATCCAATAGTTCATAAACTTTTATATCTGAACTATTATTTTTATTAGCTACTTTCGTTATCTCTTCGACTTGTTTGAATTTTTTATCATTAACTCTAAATTTACTACCATCTTTAATATCTTGGTAGACCCAATAACCACTTAACTCAGTTAAATCTCTATCGTTTATATTGTTCATTTTCACTCAACCTCAATCTTAATAGGTTTGTTATCACTGTAATTTACTCGTTTAGTATCGATGGTAGATTTCGTTAGTTGTAAAAATATTTTGGTGTTTTCTAAATTAAGGTTTAACTTTTTCACGCTTTCGGATAAATCTATAACATCATCTAATTTCTCGTCCTTTGAAAAGTTTCTACTTTTCGAAAACAGTGTTGTATATACTTCTACTTCAGCTTTGTAGCCTACTCCTCTTCTTGCTTCTTTCATACCATTATTAAAATCTAGATTATTTTTTTTTATTAGAGGTTCGTAATATTTTCTATATTCTTGAAGTGTTGGTATATTTGCAACGATATAAAAATATTCATTTTCATAACCACTATTTTGTGTCTTGTTGATTGCTTCTTTAGTAAAGCCTGTATATTGATATTTCTTTTCATTATCTTTAAAAAATTTATATAAATTATCATACTTTTCTTTTTGCGCTCGATATTCAAAACCACTCAGTACTGTACCGACTAAAGTGCTCATATCATCGCCTTTGTCCTCACTTCTTAATGAGCTATCACTGTCAATAATTGATTTGTCAAATGGAATACTCGCATTAAATACGATATCGTGGTCATCACAATGAACGAATACCTCTACACCGTCGCCACTACCTACAACATTGGTAGCTTTAACTTTCAGACCGAAGTTATCCATAAAAAATTGTTCGCCTCGTTTGGCTATTTTATCTTTATGTTTCTTCGCAAATTCAATCGCATCTTTTTCTGCAGGTGGTTGGAAACCTTGGCCTACATATTTTGAAGCTTCCATTTCTTCTGGTACAGATTTTGTTTCTGTATTTGTGTCTTTTTTTGATTCATTTTCCATCGCGGAACATCCCCCTAAGATTAATGTCGTGGTTAAAACTGATCCAATGAATTTTTTCATATGACACCTCGAATAATTTAATTATTACAATATATCTATATTTTACCCTATTTTTATAATCAAATAAATAACTTTATCAAACTTTATATTTTTATATAAATTAGTAATATATTTAATAGTTGATATGCGCAAAAGTTCTAATTCCTAATCCACTTACAAAATTCCCAACATCAACCAAAAAACGCATGCTATAAATTAGAGTCTCTAATCAATAACATGCGTTCTTAAGTAATTATATTCAGTTTTATTCAGGTTTTGGTAGTTTAATAATAAACGTTGTGCCTTTTCCTAATTCGCTTTTAACATCAATGGAACCACCATGCTCTTCGATAATCATTTTACAAATGAACAAACCTAAACCAGTACCTTGTTTACCTCGCGTTCTCGCTGCATCAACTTTATAAAAACGATCAAATACTTGTTGTAAATGTTCTGGTGCAATGCCTGTACCTGTATCTTTAATGTATAAAATATCTTCGCTTTCATTTTCATCACAAGTAATTGCAATTTCATCGCCAGGTTTCGTATAACGTGATGCATTATCAATTAGGTTCGTTAGTACTTGATCCATTCGATCCATATCATAATTCCAAACACGCTTCTTACAATAATTAAAAGTCATATTTAGACCTAAATCATCCGCTTGTTGACGATACTTAATTTTCATCTTATCTAGTAACGCTGCAATAGGCTGAACTTCTTTATTTACAGATAACCCTTCAGCATCCATGCGCGCAACATTTAACAATTCATTAACTAAACGATTTAAACGTTTCGATTCATCAAGGACAATAGCAAGCGATTCTTTTATTTCATCCGGTTCTGTAACAATGCCATCCACAATTGATTCAGTGTAACCTTGAAGTAAAGATATCGGCGTACGCAATTCGTGTGATACATTTGCGATGAAATCTTTCTTCATTTGATCAAGGTTATGTTCATTGGTCATATCACGAATCGTTACAACAACACCACTTTTACCACCTTGTTCAATTTTATCAATATAACTTGTTGTCACTACAAAGAACCGCGCATTCATTTCTAAATCACGCATTTCAGTTTGCTTTGATTTGAAAGTATCTTCGATTTGTCTTAATAAGAAGTCTTTTGCATCTTCATCAATATTGTCCATAATATCATTAGCCATCTTATTAGATAAGATAATTTGTCGACTCTCATTAATACCTAAGACACCTTCAACCATCGAGTTAATCAGACTATCTCTAATATTTTTAGAAGTTGATAGTGCATCGACATGTTCTTCAATTTCTGTACTCATTTGATTGAATGCTTGTGATAATTGTCCAATTTCATCTTTTGTAGTAACAGAAGGTTTATAAGAGTAATCCCCTTCAGATACACGAGTTGCTTGATCTCTTAAACGTCTTAATGGTTTTGTAATTCTTGAAGATAAGAAAAATGCAAAGACAGTTGTAACTGTTAAGAAAATAACAGCAGTTATAATGGTAATAATCGTAATCGCATTATTTGTATCTTCGATTGATTTCAAATCTTTATATATAAAGACTCCACTATATTTACTATGACTATTCTTCTGTGCTTTTGTTGGATAGCCTAACAAAATATATGTTTGAGACGAACCCTTTTCTTTAATCGTTACATTTCGAGTAACAGATTTACCTTTATCAAACACATCGTCAAAATGGTCGTTGTTGACTACTTCATTCAACATTTGCTTTTTAATATTAGAAAGTGAAGCTGTAGATTGACGGTGTTTATTATTTATAATCATCAACCCGCCAGGATTTTCAATTAATGTTTGGCTATATTTTATCGCTTCTTCTTTGTTGTGTGATTGTTCGACCAGTGAACTAATACGTCTAGCATCTTCTCTTATGGCATTTTCGGTTTCTTGTGTAAAGTAGTATTGCATAAATGTAATTAAAGCAATACTCAATAAAATTAAAACTGTCGTTACTATTAAAATAATAGTTAACCACAGTTTAATTACGACACTATTTAGTCGGCTCATCATTAGATTTAACCTCAAATTTATACCCAACGCCCCATACTGTTTGAATCATGTGTGCAGCTTCACTAGACACACGATTTAATTTTTCTCTAAGACGCTTAACATGAGTATCAACTGTTCTTAAATCACCGTAAAATTCATAATGCCAAACTTCTTTTAATAATTGTTCACGGTCAAATACTTTATTTGGTGTTTTAGCTAAATATATTAATAATTCATACTCTTTTGGAGTCAAATTAACTTCTTGATTATCAGCAAGTACGCGATGTGCATCATTATCAATTTCTAAATGTTTAAATTCAATCACATCACGTGCGTGAGGTTCGCTTTGTTCTACAGTTGTAGATTGCGTTCTTCTTAGAAGTGCTTTAACTCTTAAGACTACTTCTCTCGGCGAAAATGGCTTAACAATGTAATCATCTGCACCAGATTCAAAACCTTCAACACGGTTTGTTTCTTCGCCTTTAGCAGTCAACATAATAATTGGTGTTTGTTTATGTTCACGCAATTTAGTTGCCACCTGGATACCATCCATTTCAGGCAACATTAAATCTAGTAGTATGCAAGCATAATTATTCTCCATTGCAAGGTCATAAGCTTCTTGCCCATTACTTGCTTCATGGATTTCAAAAGATTCTCTTTCTAAATACATTTTAAGTAATCTTCTGATTCTATCCTCATCATCTACGATAAGTATTTCGTTCGACATACAGGTCATACCTCCCACACATGCTTTTCTTTACAAAAGTATTATATCACAGGAAAACGCATACAGTTATTAAAAACCTAAAATTTTGTGAAAAATTTCTCAAACTTTGTGATAAATACATATTTTATCTAATTATTTTCCGTGTTCAGCAAGATGACGCATTACTTTAACTTCATGAGGTGTTAATACGCGACCTTCGCCAGCATTTAAACCAACAACATTTAAAGGCCCATATTCAATACGAGATAATTTTGTCACTTGGTGACCAAAATGTTCAAACATTCTTCTAACTTGTCGATTTCGTCCTTCTGTAATTGTAATTTCAACCAATGTTGTATTTTTATCTTTATCTTGTTTTTTAACTTTTACTTCAGCTGGTTGTGTTAAACCATCTTCTAATTCAATGCCTTTTTCTAAAGCTTTCACTTCTTCTCGCATTAAATAGCCTTTTAGTTTCGCGACATATTTTTTCTTAATTTGATATCGAGGATGTGTCATTAAATTAGTAAATTCTCCATCATTTGTTAATAATAACAATCCAGATGTATCAAAATCTAAGCGTCCAACAGGATAAATACGCGCATCAATATCTTTAAAGTAATCTGTAACCACTGTACGACCTCTATCATCTGATACACTTGTTATCACTTGTGTTGGCTTATGGAATAATATGTAAATTTTGTCCTCTTGTTCGATTTTAATACCTTCAACTTCAATCGTGTCAGAAGGTTTCACTTTTGTACCTAATTCAGTAACAGTTGTACCATTTACTTTCACTTTACCTTCAGAAATCAAAGTTTCTGCCTTACGTCTTGAAGTATAACCACTATTTGCTATACGTTTTTGTAATCTCTCTAATTCTTTAGTCATTATTTTCTCCTTTTTGATTGACTAGATTGCTGAAAAAAGCATCCATTTCTTCGTCGTCTTCTTCAGTTGTCGGTAAATCTTCTATATTAGAAATACCAAATACATTTAAAAACAAATCCGTCGTGATTAATTGTTGGCTACGCTGTTCATTAACCACTTTAGCTTCAACAAGTCCTTTGGCAATCAACGTTTTGACTGCACCATCCGAATTGATACTTCGAATTAATTCAATATCACTTCTTGATAATGGTTGGTTATAAGCAATTATTGATAAAACTTCCATTGCCGCCTGTGATAATTTCATTTGTGACTTCTGCTCAATTAATTGTTCAATGTATGTTGCCGCTTCTTTTTTAGTTGTTAATACATACGTCGTACCAAATCGTTGTATCATTAGTCCATGTGAGGAATAATTGTTAATTAATTCTACAAGTTGTTCTTTCGACATATCTAAAATGTCTAATAGTTGCTTTTCATCTAAACCTTCATCGCCAGCTGTAAATAATAGCGACTCTAAAATGCCATGATTATCCAAAATGGTAGTTCACTCCTCTAATAATGTTAATATCTTCAAAATTACGTTGTTGCTCAATATTAATTATTCCTGCTTTTGACATTTCTAAAATAGCTAAAAAGTGAGTGACTACTTGTTCAATTGGTTCAGAAAATGTAAATAAACTAAAGAAGTTGAAATGATCTTTATCTTTCAATCTTGTTGTAACTTGTTCTGTAGCTTGTTGAATGGTAAATGTCTCTTTTCGAATTTCAACGGATTTAGGTGTATTTAAAGCAACTCTATTTTTAACTCTTTGATATGCAACGATTAATTCTGTTAAATCAATCGTATGGTTGGGATCCCATGATTCATCTGTTTCCAAATGAGATAAGTCAGTCGGTCTTTTAGTAAAATAAAAATCTCTTTCTTCTTTCATGTCATTTAAAATAGCAGTATATTCTTTGTAATTTTGATATTCTATTAATCGACCAACTAAATCTTCACGTGGGTCATCATCAACTTCCATGTCAGATGTAGATTGTGGTAATAGCATCTTACTTTTAATCATTAAGAGCTCTGACGCTAATACTAGGTATTCACTTGCAATATTAATTTCAAGCTGTTTCATTGCATGAACGTATTGCATATACTGCTCAGTTAATGCTTGCATAGGAATATCATAAATATCTATTTCAAATTTTTGGATAAGATGCAGTAATAAATCTAAAGGTCCATTAAAAGCATCTAATTTAACTTCATACATAATATCTACCTCGTATTGCGTCATATGTGCATAATTCTTTAAAATATTATAGCATGAAAATAACTTACTTTTAAATTGGGGTGAAAACAAAATGCACCAGGCACTCATAAATTTCTATTATCAATTTCATAAAAAGCAACATTATTTTCTTTGCCACGACATTCTTGAAGATGCTTGGAAAGCAGAAAGCAAGTTTAGTAAACAAGATGCTGTTGTCAGTTTAATCTTATTTGCAACTGCTTGTTATCATTATCGCCGCAATAATTTAAAGGGCGCCTATAAATCTTTTAATAAATCGAATGAAATAATACAAAATGCTAAAGATTCAAATATCTTAAATCTAAATATAGATGAGTTTCAAAAATTAATTGCACAGCAGATCGAAATGATTAATAAATCAGAGCCTTTTTCACCAGTAGTTTTACCAATAAACCCTGACTTTGAAAATATTATCAAAGATAATTTTCCTGATTATGATTATAACCAAGAAACAACTACAGATTCCTTTATTATTAATCATCATAAACTCCGGGATCGTTCAGATGTTATCAAAGCCAAACAAGATGCAATTCAAATGAGAAAGTTTAAGCGAAATGATTTTCCAAATTAAAAAGTCACATCTACACAGACCTTATAGTCATATGTATTGTGACTTTTAATGCAATATTCACTTTAAGCTCTAGGATGAAATTGATTATACATTTTCCTGATTTGTGATTTTGAGACATGTGTATATAGTTGTGTTGTCGAAATATCTGAGTGACCTAACATTTCTTGAACAGCTCTTAAGTCTGCGCCATTTTCCAATAAATGCGTCGCAAAGGAGTGTCGTAATGTATGTGGTGTTAGCGTCTTTTTAATATTTGCTTTCAAACCATTCTGTTTAATCATTTTCCAAATCGCTTGTCGTGATAAAGGTTTTCCGTGCATATTTAAAAACAATACATTGGTCACAGTCTTTTTTAAAAGTTGTGGTCGAACTGTTTCAATATATGTTGTTAAGTATTCAATCACAGCATCCCCTAAAGGTACAATTCTTTCTTTATCACCTTTACCAAATACACATACAAATCCCATCATTAAATTAACATGTTCTAACTCTAAATGAATGAGTTCTGATACACGCATTCCCGTTGCGTATAAAAGTTCTAACATCGTTCGATCGCGATAACCATTTAATTTGTTTAAATCTGGTGTTTCTAATAATGCCAAGACTTCATCTACATTCAACACATCAGGCAATTTTTTATCATATTTTGGCGAGTCTAATAATACTGTTGGATCTTTAGCAGCATATTTTTCTCTTAAAGCAAACTGATGGAAACTTCGAATAGTAGAAATAAATCGTGCAATTGATTTAGCAGATTGTCCTTCGTCTATTAAATAACCCAAACACTCTTGGATTACTTGTCTATCTATAAAATCAATATGTGAGATATGATGTTCAATCATATAATCTTGATATTTTTTTAAATCACGTCTATACGCACCAATAGTGTTAGAACTTAATCCCTTTTCAATTTGTATAAAACGTAAATATTCTTCAATAATTGTCTCCATAACCACACCTCTAAAAAAAGCGAAGGTTAATTTAACCTACGCAATTTCCTATCCTTTACCTTTCGCTTGGCATTCTTCACACACACCGTGGAAAGTTAAACGATGATCTAAAATTTTAAATTTAAACTCATTTTCAACTCGATTTTCAACTTCTGGTAATAAATCTTCATCGATTTCATCTACACGACCGCATTCCATACATACTAAATGGTGATGGAAATGTTTTGCGCCTTCTTTTCTTAAATCAAATCGTGCAACCCCATCGCCAAAGTTAATTTTGTCAACTACTTTTAATTCAGCTAATAACTCTAACGTTCTGTATACTGTTGCCAAGCCAATTTCTGGTGCTTTATCTTTTACTTTTAAGTAAACATCCTCAGCACTTAAATGGTCTTTTTCGTTTTCAATTAGAACTCTAACAGTAGCTTCGCGTTGTGGCGTTAGCTTATATGATGATTGTTGTAATTGTTGCTTAACGCGATTTAATCGTTCTTCCAACGATGTCCACTCCCCTACTAATAATTAAAATCATTACAAATTATTTCAAACTTCACAATTAAAATTAACAGTTTTCTCAATAAAATGCAAGCTTTTCTCATTTGTTAATTAGAATGATTATAATTTAATAATAGGTGCTGTAAAGCTATGATTGTTTTAGCATCTTCAATTTCTTTATTTATTAACATCGATTTTATATTCTCAATAGGTACTTTTACAAATTCGACAAACTCATCCTCATCCAAATTTACGGTACCTTTCTCTAAATTATCTGTAAAATATATCGATAATTGTTCATCACAAAATCCTGGTGAACCATACATATCTACTACATGCGTTAACTCTTTAGCAATGTATCCTGTTTCTTCTTCTAACTCACGTTTAGCCGCTTCGATTCTATCTTCATTATCTTCTAACTTACCTGCTGGAATTTCTAGCAATGGCTTTTCGATTGGCTTTCGAAATTGTTTTACTAAAACAACTTCATTTTCAGAAGTCACAGCACACACAGCAACTGCACCATTATGATAAACTAATTCCCTTGTTGAAGTTTCTCCATTTGGCAAAGTTACGGTATGAATTTCTACATCAACAATTTTACCGTTATATATAACCGTTCGATCAATTGTTTTTTCATTTAAGTCCATTTTAATCACGTTCCTTTAATTTCATATTATATATTGATACACTATGCTTGTTAGTTAAAGTGTATCGAAAGGAGAACAGACATGCAAAAAAATATATTAAAAAGTGGTATTGCTTTATCTGAATTAGGTTTAGGTTGCATGAGTTTAGGTACAGATTTAAAGAAAGCAGAAGAAATTATAGATTATGCTGTTGAACATGGCATCACTTATTTTGATACAGCAGATATGTATGATAAAGGCATTAATGAAAAAGTTGTTGGAAAAGCACTTCATAAGTATCAGCAACGTGATGACATAGTTATTGGTACTAAAGTGGGGAATCGTTTAACAAAAGATGGCAGTACTACATGGGATCCAAGCAAATCTTATATTAAAGAAGCAGTTAAAGGTTCTCTAAAACGGTTAGGTATTGATCATATTGATCTTTATCAATTACATGGTGGAACTATTGATGATCCATTGGACGAAACAATTAGTGCATTTGATGAGTTGAAACAAGAAGGCGTTATCCGTGCCTATGGCATTTCTTCAATTCGTCCAAATGTAATTGATTATTACTTGAAACATAGCCAAATCGAGACAATTATGTCTCAATTCAATTTAATTGATAATCGTCCAGAATCATTATTAGATGCAATACACAGCAATGATGTCAAAGTACTTGCAAGAGGACCAGTGTTTAAAGGATTATTAACTTCAAATAGCGTTAATGTGCTCGATAATAAATTTAAAGATGGTATTTTTGATTATTCTCATGATGAATTAGGTGAAACTTTAGCTTCAATTAAAGAAATTGAAAGTAATTTGTCTGCTTTAACATTTAATTACTTAACTTCACACGACGTACTTGGTTCTATTATTGTTGGTGCAAGCAGTGTCGACCAATTAAAAGATAATATTGAAAACTATCATTCTAAAGTTAGTTTAGATCAAATCAAAACAGCTAGAGCACGTGTTAAAGATTTAGAATATACTAATCATTTAATTCAGCAATAATTTCTATAATAAAATGTTATACCATTGGCGTTATTCTATGGGCATGCATGAAACAGCAGTATGTTAAATTTTTACATTAACTCAACTTACTGCTGTTTTTCTTTTTATACAACCCAGCATGAATACTTTCACTTGGATTACTTACAACATCATAGTTAAACTAAAACATTTTTTTATATTTAACTTCACATGCCGTTTCCGTATTATCTTCAATTATTTGTATACCCATTATGTTATTTTGCAACACGAGCAGTTTAAATTTTTCACATATATAATATAATGTACTTTCTGAAATTCCAACGACAGACAAGTCCCCTAAAATATCAACCACTCTAAATTCATCGAATGCTGATAACTGTTCCGTGTAACGTACACATTCATTGATGATATTTTTCGTTTGGCAATTCATAGTCATCCCACCTATTTATGCTTTATTTTTAAATAATTTAGGAAAACTTCGTTCGAAAAATCTTGGCGCAATTTGATACACTTTTAATGCATAATGCATCCATTTCGGTCTATTAATTTCTAATTGGTTTGTTTTAATACCATGAATGATATCATCAGCAAGTGTGTCAGCATTAAGCATTATTTTACCCATCTTTTTAGCATATTGCATCGATGGATCTGCTTTTTGATGGAATGGCGTGTCAATCGGTCCAACATTAACTGTCATAATATGTAAGTTTGGTGACTCTAGCCTTAAAGCATTGAATAGTGCATAAAAACCAGCTTTAGAAGCACCATAATGCGCAGCGTTTGCTTGAGAAGTAAATGCTGCTTGACTTGAAATACCTACAATATGTGCGCTTGGTGTTAAATATGGTTTTAACTTAGTATATAATACATTAAACCCAATCAAATTAAGCTGATACGTTTCAATCATTTCTGAAAAACTATGGTCTGAAATTGATTTGAAATATCCTAAACCTGCACTATAAATGAAACCATCGAATGATGTATTATCTTCAAATTGCAGTGCCTGAATCGACGCATTATCATTTAAGTCACAAAAAACAACATTCAAAGTGTCACCTAACTCTTGTTTAAAAATCCCATTTGCTTTATCTATATCACGTACTAGTAAAGTTATATGTACTTTATTTTCAAGTAATTTACGGACAATTGATAGACCTAAGCCACTTGTTCCTCCAGTTACTATAAAATGTTGACCTTTCATCTTTTGACCTTCCTTTTTACACAAACAATCAAGTGAATCGCGATATATTATTTTACTCAAACGAGACAAGTTGATTATCTTCCTTATTATATATACAATAATAAGGAAATATAACACACAAATCAAAAACTAAAGGGATGTGACGTTAATGAAACTCGTATTTTATGGAGCAGGAAATATGGCACAAGCTATATTTACAGGTATTATTAACTCAAGCAACTTAGATGCCAATGATATACATTTAACAAATAAATCAAATGAACAAGCGTTAAAAGCATTTGCAGAAAAACTAGGTGTTAATTATAGTTACGATGATGCAACATTATTGAAAGATGCTGACTATGTATTTTTGGGCACAAAACCACATGACTTTGATGCTTTAGCAACACGAATTAAACCTCATATTACTAAAGATAATTGTTTTATTTCAATTATGGCAGGTATTCCGATTGATTATATAAAACAGCAATTAGAATGTAAAAATCCAGTTGCTAGAATTATGCCCAACACTAATGCTCAAGTTGGACATTCAGTTACTGGTATTAGTTTTTCAAATAACTTTGATCCTAAGTCAAAAGATGAAATTAATGATTTGGTTAAAGCGTTTGGCTCAGTCATAGAAGTGTCAGAAGATCACTTACATCAAGTAACTGCCATTACAGGAAGCGGTCCAGCATTTTTATACCATGTATTCGAGCAATATGTTAAAGCAGGTACTAAATTAGGCTTAGAAAGAGAGCAAGTTGAGGAATCAATTCGTAATCTAATTATTGGAACAAGCAAAATGATTGAACGTTCAGATTTAAGCATGGCTCAATTACGCAAGAATATAACTTCTAAAGGCGGAACAACACAAGCCGGACTAGATACATTATCACAATATGATTTAGTATCAATTTTCGAAGATTGCCTCAATGCTGCAGTTGAACGAAGCATTGAATTATCTAATATTGAAGACCAATAAATAAACAAACCCGACCGACAAGTGTAATTAAACTCACTTGTATAGTCGGGTTATTATTTTGAATAAATTTGATTTTAAACTTTAACTTCAAAATAAAAATGAAATTAAATTTTAAAGCTATCGAAATCTTTTACAAAACTGAAATTTGGTGCGTCTTCACTTTGTATTAATGTTTGATAAATTTCATTAATATCTTCCAAGTTATAGCGATTACTCAAATGCGTAATCAATGTTCGCTTTACATTTGCTTCTTTTATCAACGTAAAAACATCTTCAATATGGCTATGATGATAGTTGTTGGCCAAATGCTTTTCACCATCTATATAAGTTGCTTCATGTACCATCACATCAGCATCTTGTGAAATCAATCGTTCATTAGCACAAGGCTTTGTATCACCAAATATAGCAACAATTGGTCCTTGCTTAGAGGTGCCTCGAAAATCTTGTGATTGATAAACTTGACCATTATGTTCAAATGTATCTTGTGATTTAACTTCTTGATACTTCGGACCCGGTTCAAGACCAATTTGCTTCAAAGCTTCAACATTGATTGTGCCTGTCGTCTCTGGTGCAATAACTCTATAACCATATGAAGGAATTCCATGGTTAAGTAAATGTGCTTCTACAGTAAAACCTTCATGATGATAAGTTAAATGATCATCGATTTCAATATATGTAATTGGATAATTTAAATGTGACTCAGATAAATTCAATGACATTTCTACATAAGCTTTAATACCTTTCGGCCCTACTAATGTAAGTGGCTTTTGCTCTCCGCCTTGAAAAGAACGACTGGAAAGTAACCCAGGTAAACCGAAGATATGATCGCCATGCATATGTGTTATAAAAATATGTGTCACTTTTCCTAATTTAATTGCATGATGTAAAATCTGGTGCTGTGTACCTTCACCAACGTCGAAAAGCCATATGGAATTGGAATATGGTTCTAAATTTAATGCGATTGCTTGTGTATTTCTCTCTTTAGTTGGCAAACCTGCACTCGTTCCAAAAAATGTAACTTCCATATATGCCCCTCCTTTTCTTCAATTCATTTTATCATAAAATTTGTATCAATTTAGTTTTAATTTATTCTTTAATCAAATTCTGTTAAAAATTCTACCTTACATGTTAAATTTTCAAACTTAAACGTAGACATAACTATATAAATTTTGATAATTACGTTATACTAAACATTAATAAGTATCACATTTTGCATGATACACATAGTGATAATTAATTTTAAGTTAGCTAATACAGTCGAGCATATTGTATGACCTACAGAATGGATTATCTTATAATAATAAATCATATATCTAATTAAGAATTGAGGTTTTAATCTTGAGTACTAAAAACAAACACATCCCATGTTTAATCACAATCTTTGGTGCAACTGGTGACTTAAGTCATCGTAAGTTGTTCCCATCAATATTCCATCTCTACCAACAAGACAATTTAGATGAACATATTGCCATCATCGGTATTGGACGTCGTGACATTACTAATGATGATTTCCGTAATCAAGTAAAATCATCAATTCAAAAGCACGTAAAAGATACACATAAAATTGACGCGTTTATGGAACATGTCTTCTATCATAGACACGATGTAAGTAACGAAGAAAGTTACCAAGAATTATTAGAATTCAGTAATGAACTTGATAGTAAATTTAAATTAAACGGCAACCGATTATTCTACTTAGCTATGGCTCCGCAATTCTTCGGTGTCATTTCAGATTATTTAAAATCATCTGGTCTAACAGATACAAACGGATTTAAACGTCTTGTTATCGAAAAGCCATTCGGTAGTGATTTAAAATCTGCAGAAGCATTAAACAATCAAATTCGTAAATCATTTAAAGAAGAAGAAATTTATCGAATTGACCATTACTTAGGTAAAGACATGGTTCAAAACATTGAAGTGTTACGTTTTGCAAATGCAATGTTTGAACCCCTTTGGAACAACAAGTATATTTCAAATATTCAAGTCACATCTTCTGAAATATTAGGCGTTGAAGACCGTGGTGGTTATTATGAATCAAGTGGTGCGCTAAAAGACATGGTGCAAAACCACATGTTACAAATGGTTGCATTATTAGCTATGGAAGCTCCAATTAGTTTAAATAGTGAAGATATCCGAGCTGAGAAAGTAAAAGTGCTTAAATCACTTCGTCACTTCCAATCTGAAGATGTTAAAAAGAACTTTGTACGCGGTCAATATGGTGAAGGTTATATTGATGGTAAAAAAGTTAAAGCATACCGTGACGAAGATCGCGTTGCAGACGATTCAAATACACCTACTTTCGTTTCAGGCAAATTAACAATTGATAATTTCCGCTGGGCTGGTGTACCATTTTACATCCGTACCGGTAAACGAATGAAATCTAAAACAATACAAGTTGTCGTTGAATTCAAAGAAGTGCCAATGAATTTATACTATGAAACTGACAAACTGTTAGACTCAAATTTATTAGTAATCAATATTCAGCCGAACGAAGGTGTTTCTTTACATTTAAACGCTAAGAAAAATACGCAAGGTATCGAAACAGAACCTGTTCAATTATCATATTCAATGAGTGCCCAAGATAAAATGAATACAGTTGATGCATATGAAAACTTACTATTCGATTGTCTAAAAGGTGATGCGACTAACTTTACACATTGGGAAGAGTTAAAATCAACATGGAAATTTGTTGACGCTATTCAAGATGAATGGAACATGGTAGACCCAGAGTTCCCTAACTATGAATCAGGCACAAATGGTCCATTAGAAAGTGATTTATTACTAGCTCGAGATGGTAACCACTGGTGGGACGATATTCAATAATTAAATTAATACGCACATATTAAATATAAATACATGAGCGAATGACAAGCATTGATTACATTTTAAGCTAATCAAAGGTTCTATCATTCGCTTTTTTTCTAGACTAGACTGAATAAGTATATTTTAAACTACACAAACTATTTTAATAATCACTGAACAAATTGGTGTATATTTATTAGAAATAATGTAGAATAAAAATAAATGATTGAATTAATTGGAGTGAAAGTTTTGGACGTTATCAAGCAAATACAACAGGCAATTGTTTATATTGAAGATCGATTATTAGAGCCTTTCAATTTGCAAGAATTAAGTGATTACGTTGGTCTTTCGCCATACCATCTTGATCAATCATTTAAAATGATTGTCGGCTTATCTCCAGAAGCTTATGCACGAGCACGCAAAATGACGCTCGCAGCAAATGATGTGATTCATGGCGCAACACGACTCGTTGATATCGCTAAGAAATATCACTATGCAAACTCAAATGATTTCGCTAATGATTTTAGTGATTTTCATGGCGTTTCACCTATTCAAGCTTCTACTAAAAAAGATGAATTACAAATTCAAGAGCGATTATATATCAAGTTATCAACTACTGAGAGAGCACCCTATCCATATAGATTAGAAGAGACAGATGATATTTCATTGGTTGGATATGCAAGATTTATAGACACTAAGTATTTGTCACATCCTTTTAATGTCCCGGATTTTTTAGAAGACTTGCTCATTGATGGTAAAATTAAAGAGTTACGACGATATAATGATGTCAGCCCATTTGAATTGTTCGTTATTAGTTGTCCTCTTGAAAATGGTTTAGAAATATTTGTAGGTGTTCCAAGTGAACGTTATCCAGCACACTTAGAAAGTAGATTTTTACCTGGCAAACATTGTGCGAAATTCAATTTACAAGGTGAAATTGATTATGCAACTAATGAAGCTTGGTATTACATTGAATCAAGTTTGCAGTTAACATTGCCATATGAACGAAATGATTTATATGTTGAAGTGTACCCTCTCGATATTTCCTTTAATGACCCATTCACTAAAATTCAGCTTTGGATTCCTGTTAAACAGAGCCCTTATGACGAAGATTAAATAATTATAAACAAAGAAGCCCCTTATACATTTGATGAATTAACATCATTTTGTATAAGGGGTATTTTAAAATATTAATTTAGTTCCATTACACACGCTTCATACGGACGTAAATGTTTTATATCAATGTTGTCATCATAATTAAATAGTTTAATATTTGCGCTACTAATATCAAATGGTACATCTAGCATTGCTTCTTTGTCAGTAAGGTTTCCGACTATTAGAACCTTTTTATCATTTAGTGTTCTTGTATAGGCAAACACTTGAGAATTTTCAGCATCTACTAAATCGAATTGACCATAGACATACACATCGTCAGATTTTCTTAATTGAATTAAATCTTTATAAAATTGCAAAATTGAATGGTTATCTTCTAATTGTTGTGCAACATTAATATTTTTATAATTTGGATTCACTGGGAACCATGGTTCTCCATTTGTAAATCCTCCATTTAATGTGTCATCCCATTGCATCGGCGTACGAGAATTATCTCTATTTTCATCTTTATATTTCGCAAGCAAAGCCTCTACATCGCCACCTTGATTTTTAACAATGCGATAATCATTTTTAACGGCAACATCATTAAATGTTTCAATACTTTCAAATGGATAATTTGTCATACCAATTTCTTGCCCTTGATAAATGAAAGGCGTCCCTTGTTGTAAAAAGTAAACAGCTGCATGGCTCGTTGCTGATTCATACCAATACTTGTCATCGTCACCCCACGTCGAAACACGTCGTGGTTGGTCGTGATTTTCAATAAACAACGCATTCCAACCTTTATTTTCAAGTTGCTTTTGCCATCTATTTAATACAGATTTATACGAATTTACATCAAAGTGAGAATCACCACTATTCCACAGTCCCAAATGTTCAAATTGGAATATCATATTAAATTTACCATTTTCTTCACCGACCCAGTCATCAGCATCATCAGGGCTTACACCATTTGCTTCTCCAACAGTCATAATGTCGTATTGACTTAATGAGCGATCTTTCATCTCTTGTAACCAAGTTTGTATGCCTGGTTGATTCATATCCACGTCAAAAGCTGGTGCATATGTTTTACCTTCAGGTAGAGGTAAATCACCTGCTTCAAATGTCTTTTTAATATGAGTTATTGCATCTACCCTAAACCCATCAATACCTTTATCGAACCACCAATTCATCATTTCAAATACAGCATCTCTAACTTCTGGATTACCCCAATTTAAGTCAGGCTGCTTTTTACTGAATAAATGGAAGTAATACTGCCCCGTATCTTTATCATATTCCCATGTAGATCCATTAAATATACTTTCCCAGTTGTTAGGTTCAGAGCCATCTGGCTTTGGATCTTGCCAAATGTACCAATCACGTTTGGGATTGTCTTTACTAGATTTGGATTCTATAAACCAAGGATGTTCATCAGATGTATGATTTACAACTAAATCTAAAATAAGCTTCATGCCTCTATCATGAACACCTTTTAATAAACGATCAAAGTCTTCCATCGTGCCAAATTCATCCATAATTTCTTTATAATCACTAATATCATATCCATTATCATCATTAGGTGACTTGAACATAGGACTTAACCAAATGACATCGATACCTAACTCTTTTAAATAGTCTAATTTATCAATCATTCCAGGTAAATCCCCAATCCCATCATGATTACTATCATTAAAACTTCTTGGATATACTTGATATGCTACTGCTTCTTTCCACCATTGTTTATTCATTTTAAAACTCCTTTGCTATCGTTGTGTAGATTTTCTAATTACTAATTCAGTATCAATAATTACTAATTCAATTACATTTTTCTCTCTCTTATTTAAAATTTGTAAAATTGCATTACCAGCTTGTTGTCCTAATAATCGAGGTTTAATATCGATACATGTTTGAGGCGGTGATGCTATTTCTGTTAGATAAGAATCATTAAATGTGGCTGTCAAAATATCATTAGGTATTTCAATGTTTAATTCATAAAGGACACTTAAAATACCTAAATGTAATATTGCATCTAACGAAATGATTGCTTGTTTAATATTTGGGTCTTTCAATCTTACTTGTTGCCTTTGTAAACAACTTAAAATAGATTCCCTATCACTATCCGTTTCAATGATTTGATAATTAATATTATGTTGAGATACTATATTTTCAAATCCTTTAACTCTATCTTTGGAAACTTCAAAGTCGCCTTTTTCAGTAATAAATAATATTTCATTAACACCTTGATTAACAATATGTTGTGTTAAATTTTCAGATGCTAAAACATTATTATTATCAATATGTGTAAATTTATAGTCTAAATCTGATGTTGGCTTTCCTATTACAATAAAAGGCATATTTTCTTCCATTAACATTTGTTTAATTGGATCATCATTTTTTGAATAAAGTAAAATAAAAGCATCGACCATACGCTGTTTTATCATTTTATATACTTCTTCTTTTAAATCATCCATATTATTCGATACTGTTGTTTGAGTTCCATAACCATGCTGATTACATTCTTCAGAAATACCAAGTAATACATTTATATAAAAAGGATTAAGTCTTATGGGCTCTTCAGACCCTTTTAAAACCAACCCAATTTTATAAGTTTGATTGGTGATTAACGTTCTAGCTGCAGTATTCGGAAAATAACTCAATTCTTCCATAACTTTTTTCACTTTTGAAATTGTCGCTTCACTAATACGTTGATTCCCTTTTATAACTCTTGAAACTGTCGAAGGTGAAACACCCGCTTTTTTTGCAACATCTTTAATTGTAACCATATAATCACCTCCTGTTTATCTCTGTATCGGAAAACGCTTCCATGTCATGTATAATATCAGTTTAGTCACACTTTCTAAAAATGTCAAAAGATTTGTGCAAACGATTGCATAAAATGATAAAAATAAAACCTTCATACTGAAATTCAAGTCGAAAATCAATATAAAGGTTAATTAAATATTAAAATCGATTATTTAGTCACTAACAGCGAAATAGTTTCCTTGGCCATCTTGGAAATTAAATACACGTTGTCCATTCATTTCTACTATGTCGTGTCCAGTTAAACCTAATTCTTTTAATTTTGAGTATAATGCATCAAAGTTTCTCTCTTTAAACATTAATGATGGCGTTCCTAAATTCACTTCAGGACTATACTTTTCAATAAATTCTTTTGCCATAATCGTCAATGACGTTTCAGCATCTTTCGTAGGTGATACTTCAACTGCAACATAGTCCTCAGCCAACGGTGTTTCACTTACAACAACAAACTCTAAAGTTTCTGTCCAAAATGCTTTCGCTTTGTCAACATCATCAACATATAACATAACTTGATTTAACTTTTCCATAAAATAGTACCTCTATTTCTCTATAATACATGCTATCATAACACAGTATATATTTTATTACTTCACAAAATGCTTAAAAATATGGCGGGATGCTTTTAAGGTAATAGATATTGCTAGTGTACCTTTTAAAATTTTGTAGCCACATAGAACTTCATTAATCAAACATGTCGTCTGGGACATATTACTTCGTTCAAAGTTTTCGTATTTTCTATGTCTACTTTGAAGGGAGTATTTCAGTTCCAAAAAGCTTCAGCTTCTTTTTTATTAAATATTAAATAGTCTATCCTTGCTAAGTTTTTTGGTATGTTTTTCACCTTCTTTATAGATGCTGGGATTATACCTATTGGAATATTACTCTTTCCACACAACTGAATTGAATATTGTATACTTTCCTTGGGTATATTAGAGTCTACAACCACAAAATCTACATTTTTTATTACTTCTATTTTTTCATTTAAATATTTGTTATTTATTAAGTTATATATATCCATATCTGCAATACCACATATCATTTCCCCATTATAATCGATTACAGAAGTGAACATTCCTGTGTTCATATTATCTATACTTTTTATATGTTTTAAATCGATAAACTTATTAGCTTCATTTAAAATATAGTCACCTTCTTTATCATTACCTAATAAAGTTAAGAGAATAGTTTTTTTATTACTTAATTTGCCAATATTATACGCTAAATTCCTAGCTACACCTCCAGATACACTTATCGAAGATACAGGGTTTGAACTTTTATTAACCAATTCAGATTTTAAATATAATTGTTTAACTATATTCGCTGCACCAATACAAACAATATTTTGGCTGTTTTTCATTAATTTTCTCCTTACTATTCTTCTACTTTATAAAATCTATTTTTCAGAATATATAACACTAATGGTATAAATAACACAGCACTGATCGTAAGTGCATAAAATCCACCTTTATTTTCAAGTAATATACCGCCTAAAAAAAGGCCTATAGGTCTGAATGCAAAAACCATTGTTTTAAAAACACTATTAACGCGTCCTAACATATGTTCTGAACATTTCTTTTGCCTCAGTGTGATTATCGCTATATTTATAATGGATTGTGTCATATACGTCAACCCTAAAAGTGGGATGAGTATAAAAATATAAGTACTAAACGGTAACATTAATCTAAAAATTGTATCTAAAAATAATATAATTACAATTAGTTTTCCGAAATTAAATAATTTCAAGAGAAAACTAGCAGATAATGAACCGATTAGCGCACCTAGAGATGAGATACCTAAAACTAACCCCAATACTTGAGATGATTGATTCATGTCTTCCTTTACAAACATAACTATATAAATATAATAAGGTGAGATAATTAAATTAGATAAACTTACAACAACAGCCATTACTCTAATAGTTGAATTAGATAATAGATAATCAAACCCAACTTTAACATCGCTCAAAAATTTTTTTCCACTCAACTTTTCTTGATTGAATATACTCTTACTTTCAATTTTAATTAATATCAAACTGAAAAACGAGAGTAAAAAAGTCATAGAATCTATAAAAATTAATATTGAATAACCCATATATGTATAAAGTAAACCTCCAATTATAGGGCCCAAAAATTCCGAAACATTTTGAGTAGCGTATATATAACTGTTTGCACTCGCCAAATCTTCTTCTTTTACAATACTTGGGATTATCGAAACCTCAGAAATACTGTGAAATACTAATCCAATACCTGAAATGATTGCAACTACATAAATTTGAAAGATGCTTAACATATTGAAAAAACTTAATAATGGTATACTTAAATATGAAACGAACCTAATTATATCAGCACATTTCATTATGGTCTTCTTATTCAATCTGTCAATTAAAGCACCTGCTGGTAATCCTAAAATTGCATAAGGTATAAAACTTAGTGCAGAAACTATGCCAACTTGAAATGCAGAGCCAGTAAGCTTTAAAATCATTAAAGGAAAAACAAACGTAGTAAAAGCACTGCCCATGTTAGAAAAAGCTACCCCTATTAAATAAAAAGTAAAGTTCTTATTAAATAATACAGAAGTATATGACATTCTATCCCTCTTCTTCATCAAATAATAAAACGTAATCTATTTATCTAAATTTAAAAATTACTAACTAATGCTATCTTAATAGTATGTAAGTAAATCGTCTACACTTAAACGGACAAATTCTATGAGGATAGATATCGTTAATTTATAAAAGTAGGAAATTTTAATTTGACAAGAGAAAGAAGATCACTGAAGATATTTCATGCGTAGAAAATTTCGTTAAATACATAAAGAAAGAGACAATTTCTATCAAATAAATAATAGAAATCGTCTCTTTAACATTACCTAAATTCCTAATGCCTCAGGCTCATTAGCCAGATTTATTCTTCAATCCATTGCGTATGGAATACGCCTTCTTTATCTTTTCTTTCATAAGTATGTGCACCGAAGTAGTCACGTTGAGCTTGAATTAAGTTTGCTGGTAAATCAGCAGCTCTGTAACTATCATAGTAATTAATACTTGATGAGAATCCAGGTGTTGGTACACCATTTTGAACACCTGTTGCTACAACGTCGCGCAATGCATCTTGGTATTCAGTAACGATGTTTTTAAAGTAAGGATCTAATAACAAGTTTTGTAATCCTGGGTTATTATCATAAGCATCTTTAATTTTTTGTAAGAATTGTGCACGGATAATACAACCTTCTCTCCAAATCATAGCTAAATCACCAAGTTTTAAATTCCATTCATTATCTTCACTTGCTTTACGCATTTGCGCGAAACCTTGTGCATAAGAACAAATTTTACTCATATATAATGCTTTACGAATTTTTTCTAAAAAGTCTTTCTTGTCACCATCAAATGATGCTTTTGGACCATTTAATTCTTTAGAAGCATTTACGCGCTCTTCTTTGATTGAAGAGATAAAACGTGCAAATACAGATTCAGTAATGATTGTTAATGGAATACCTAATTCTAATGCGTTAATTGAAGTCCATTTTCCTGTACCCTTTTGACCTGCAGTATCAAGAATTTTTTCAACTAATGCTTCTTTATCTTCATCTAATTTCATGAAAACATCACCAGTTATTTCAATTAAATAACTTTCTAATTCGCCAGCATTCCAATCTTTAAACGTTTGAGCAATTTCCTCATGTGACATACCTAGAAGTTCTTTCATCATCGCATAGCTTTCTGCAATTAATTGCATATCAGCATATTCAATACCGTTGTGTACCATTTTCACATAGTGACCAGCACCATTTGGTCCAATGTAAGTAACACATGAAGCACCATCTTTAGCTTTTGCAGCAATTGCATCTAGAATGTCAGCAACTTTATTGTATGCCTCTTCTTGTCCACCTGGCATTAATGAAGGGCCTGTTAATGCGCCAATTTCTCCACCAGAAACGCCCATACCAATAAAATTAATTGCACTTTCAGCTAATGCTTTATTACGTCTAATTGTATCTTGATAATTTGTATTACCACCATCAATTAAAATATCACCATCATCTAACAAAGGTAATAAACTATCGATAGTTGCATCAGTAGCTTTACCAGCTTGCACCATTAATAAAATTTTACGTGGTTTTTCTAAAGAATTAACAAATTCTTCTAATGAATATGTAGGGTGGATATTTTTCCCCTTTGATTCTTCAACCATTAAATCCGTTTTTTCACTTGAGCGGTTAAATACTGATACACTGTATCCACGTGATTCAATATTCCAAGCTAGGTTTTTACCCATTACGGCTAAACCAATAACTCCAATTTGTTGTGTCATATTACTTACCTCACTTGTTGATTTTTCATTAGTATTGTATCACAAAATAGACATACACTACACTAAATCATTTTGATTGTCGCGCAACTAGTTTGATAATTTCCAATACTTGACTTGTTAATAAGTTTAATGCATGAATCGGCATACGTTCATTTTTAGTATGAATTTTTTCATAACCTACCCCTAAAATGACAGATGGAATTCCAAACGTATTAATAATACTACCGTCAGAGCCACCTCCAGATATAACTGTATTGGCTTCTAAACCTAAATTTCGTGCACTTTCTTGAGCAATTTTAACGACCGCTTCATCGTCATTTATTTTAAACCCTGGATAACTTTGTTCTACCGATACTATCGCTTTACCACCTAATTCAGTCGCAGTATTTTCAAATACTTCTGTCATATGTTTGACCTGGTCTTTAATTCTTTCTGGATCATGTGAACGTGCTTCTGCTTCTAAAATAACTTCATCCGCTACAATATTAGTAGCAGAACCCCCATGGAATTTACCGATGTTGGCAGTTGTTAACTCGTCAACTTGACCTAATTTCATTCTACTAATAGCTTTTGCTGCAATATTAATTGCACTTATACCGTCTTTTGGCGTACTTGCATGTGCAGTTTTCCCAACAATTTTAGCTGATATTAACATTTGCGTTGGTGCCCCTACTACTGTTGTACCTACGCCAGCACTGGCATCAATTGCATAACCAAAATCAGCATCTAACAATTGTGGATTTAATTCTTTAGCTCCCAATAACCCTGATTCTTCTCCTACAGTAATCACAAATTGAATTTGTCCATGTGGTATGTTGTGTTCTTGAATAACTTGCAAAACTTCAAATATAGCCGCTAATCCCGCCTTATCATCTGCCCCTAAAATAGTTGTACCATCAGAATAAATATATCCATCTTCTTTTACAATTGGTTTCACATTTATTGCAGGCACTACTGTATCCATATGACTAGTAAAATATAATTTTGGTGCTACCCCTTCTTCGATAGTACTTTCCAATGTGCATACTAGATTATTTGCGCCTAATTTTGGATGATTACTTGCATTATCTTCCTTTACATCTAGTCCTAATGATTTAAATTTTTCTTTTAAAATAGGTTGAATGGTTTCTTCATGCCCAGTTTCAGAATCAATCTGTACTAATTCTAAAAATGTATTCAACAATCTTTGTTCGTTAATCATATAAATGCCCCTTTTAAATTAGAATTATTTATTAAATCTTCAGCTACAATTTGCCAGTATATAACGTTAATTCATTTACAAATCAGTAATCAATTTATTGTTCAAATGAATAACTATATTGTATAACGTTATCTCAGTTTTAAATATATATTATAATTGTAACTTAAATAATGCATTGTCAAAAATATATTGATTGCATTTTCAAAGGTATCGTATAATGAGGAAAATGACATAAGTTGAAATGGCTAACTTTTTATTAATTTCTAACATTTGATCTAGAAATAACCTTTCAAGGTTTACGGCTTATGTCTTAGTTAAAATTAAGAAAGCATATTTATTTGGAGGCAATCAAAAATGCAAAATAAAGTTTTAAGAATCATCATCATCGTCTTGCTTGTATCAGTCGTATTGGCTTTATTATTAACTAGTTTAATTCCTATCTTATAATTTAGTCCTACATAATTTATATAGTAATAAAAACAAAAATCCATCCGTTATGATCACAAACCTTAAAGTTATCGTATTTAACGCATACTTATTTGGCAAATATCATTCGGATGGATTAATTTTTTAACTCACTTCACTATGCATTTTTAAAGAGCCAAATTGTGATTTAATTTGAAGATACTCTTCTAATTCATTTAATATTTGAATAATGCTAGCTCTTGAATTTAATGCTTTATGTGACGTTGGCAATGGTAGTTCATCTAATTTCAAACGAATTTCGTATAAATTGTGCAATCGCATCGCTGTATAATCATTGCTGTTTACATTTTGTCCTATTTCTTTTAATAAGCTTGACACATCATTTAAAAGCGGGTCTTTATGACAAATACTTTCTATGAGTGTTTTCATTCTCATCAATAATTCTACTTGCTCTTCTCGCATATCAAAATAATGATAATATGAATTTTCATTTCTAACAAAATGATTTTTTACATCTCGGAATGCAATTGACTTTGCTTTTTTTATATTAAGCAATAATGCTTCAAATTCAATCGCAATAGTATCTTCATATTTTTCACAAATATAACTATACTTATTAAAAATATCTGCAATTTGTTGTTCTATTTTACATTTATATTCATCCAACTGTTTATCTAAACTTGGCATCATTAAATTCATAACAAATGCTATACTTAGACCGATTAAAAGTAATAACGTTTCATTCACAATCAAATGCGCATCAATCGACTTCGCATTAAATATATGCAGTAAAATGACGCAACTAGTAATTACACCTTCTTGAACCTTTAAGACGACAGTTAACGGTATAAATAATAATACGATTAAGCCCAACACAATAGGACTTTGACCTAATAAACTAAATATTGCTGAACCTAAAAACAATACTAAAAAGCATGACACTAATCTAGAAATAATCGCTTGTAGCGAATGTACTTTTGTATGTTTGATACATAAAACGACTAATATGGCGCTCGAAGCATAATTATCTAAACCAATAAGTTTACTTAAAATTACACCAAGCGTCATACCCACTGCTGTCTTTATTGTTCTAAATCCAATCTTATAAGGATTTAACTTTAACATGGGTTAGTGCCTCTTATCTTTCTTCACAATATTTATTAAATAATGTTTGTAATTGATTAATTACGTCCATTACATCATGACCTTCAATTTGGTGTCTTTCAATCATTTCAGTAATTTTTCCATCTTTTATTAAAGCAAATGATGGACTTGAAGGAGCATACCCTTCAAAATAATCTCTCGCTCTTTGTGTTGCTTCTTTATCTTGACCAGCAAACACTGTCACTAATCGATCAGGTATTACATCATAATGTAAAGTATGAGAAGCTGCTGGTCTTGCGATGCCACCTGCACATCCACATACTGAATTGATCATAACTAGTGTTGTACCATCTTGTTTAAGAACTTGATCAACGTCTTCTGCAGTTGTTAATTGTTCATATCCTGCAGATTCAATCTCATTTCTTGCTTGTTCCACAACACCATTCATATATAAATCGAAATTCATGTCCATAAATCCAATCACCTATCCCTTTATATTTAAGCTATACTCATTCTACTAATTAATATCTTATTGTTCAATAAACTAATCTGAATTGCACCTATATTTAGATACAATTTTAACAATCTAACAAACTTTCAGTCATATATGACAATTTTATCCAAGACAATTTCCCTATAACTTTCGAATTTGATTATTAATTTTCTAAAAAATAAAACATCTACCGACAAAATAAATTAATTTGTCAGTAGATGTCTATTTTTTTGTTTTAATATATGTTTGTATTTTCTAAAGTGTATTGTTCAATGCGTTGTTTAATATGATTCATAAATTTACCTGTTTGTAATCCATCTAAAATTCTATGATCTATTGAAATGCAAAGGTTGACCATACTACGAATTGCAATCATATCATTGATTACAACAGGTTTTTTAACGATTGATTCAACTTGTAGTATTGCTGCTTGAGGATGGTTAATGATACCCATTGATGATACAGAGCCAAACGTTCCAGTATTATTTACTGTAAATGTACCGCCCTGCATATCTTCTGTCGTCAATTTTTTATTACGAGCCTTTGTTGCTAAATCATTAATTTCTCTCGCGATACCTTTAATTGATTTTTCATCTGCATGTTTAATTACCGGAACATATAATTTATTTTCATCTGCAACAGCAATAGATATATTAATATCTTTGTGTAAGACGATTTCATTATCTTGCCAACTACTATTTAAAAGTGGATATGCTTTTAAAGCATCTGCGACAGCTTTGACAAAGAAAGCAAAGAACGTTAAATTATAACCTTCTTTATTTTTAAATCCATTTTTATAGTGGTTTCTCGTATTTACTAGATTAGTTGCATCAACTTCAATCATCATCCATGCATGTGGTATTTCTGTAACACTATTTACCATGTTTTGTGCAATCGCTTTACGTACTCCATTAACAGGTATTTTATTTGTTTCACCATTTCCTTGTGATGATTGGCTAGTTGAATTTGAAGTGTCTAGCTGGCCTAATGACGCTTTATCTTTGTTGTCAGTCTGAGCTGTCGTGCCACCATTTTCAATAACTGCCATGATATCTTTTTTTGTAACACGACCTTCAAATCCACTTCCGACAACTTGTGATAAATCAATATTGTGTTCAGATGCTAATTTAAACACAACAGGTGAATAGCGACCATTGTTACGAGGTGCATTTTCTTGTTGTTTTGGCTGTTCTACAGCAGTACTTGCTGTATCAGCTTCGACTGTTGTATCTTCAATTACTTTTGATGGTTTCTCATTAGATGTTTTACCAGACTTTTCATCAGCCGTTTCAATTTTACAAATTACTGTGTCAATAGCAACAGTTTGACCTGCTTCAACAAGAATTTCTGTAATTGTACCAGAGATTGTAGAAGGGACCTCAGCTGTCACTTTGTCAGTTATGACTTCACAAAGTGGTTCGTATTCATCGATATAATCTCCAACAGAAACTAACCACTGTTCAATTGTACCTTCATGAACACTTTCACCTAATTTAGGCATTGTTATTTCCATGACTTTCCCTCCTAGAACTCTGCTAATTCTCTCATTTTGTTCAATATTTTTTCTGGATTCATCATTATTTCGTTTTCTAATATTGGTGAAAATGGCATAGATGGTACGTCTGGCGCTGCCAAACGCATTATTGGTGCATCTAATTCAAACAAACAATGTTCAGCAATAATTGCCGAAACTTCTGACATGATGCTTCCTTCTAAATTATCTTCTGTAACTAATAAAACTTTACCAGTTTTCTTAGCACGTTCAATAATTGTTTCTTTATCTAAAGGATAAACAGTTCGTAAGTCAATGACTTCTACATTAATACCATCTGCTGCTAAAATATCAGCGGCTTGTAAACAGTAATTAACCATCAATCCATAGCAAAAGACTGTTAAATCTTCGCCTTCACGTTTAACATCTGCTTTACCCAAAGGCACAGTATAATAGTCTTCTGGTACTTCTTCTTTTAAGAATCTATATGCTTTTTTATGCTCAAAGTATAAAACTGGATCATTTGATTCAATCGATGATAATAAAAGACCTTTGGCATCATAAGGTGTTGATGGAATAACAATCGTTAATCCTGGTGATGAAGCAAATATACTTTCAATACTTTGCGAATGGTAAAGACCACCATGAACACCACCACCGAATGGTGCTCGAATTGTTAAAGGACATTGCCAATCATTATTTGAGCGATAGCGCATTTTTGCTGCTTCACTAATAATTTGATTAGTCGCTGGTAAAATAAAATCAGCAAACTGAATTTCTGCAATTGGTCTTTTTCCTACCATAGAAGCACCAATAGCAGTTCCTACAATATTTGACTCAGCTAACGGGGTATCAATGACTCTATCCTCACCATATTTTTGTTGTAGTCCCTGAGTTGCACCAAATACGCCACCCTTTTTACCTACATCTTCTCCCAGTATAAACACATCTTTATCTTGTTGTAATGCTAAATCTTGTGCTTGGCGAATCGCCTCTAAATAAGATAATTTAGCCATGAGTTAGACTCCCTTCTTCGTAAACAAATGCATATGCTTCTTCTACACTAGGGTATGGTGCGTCTTCAGCTGCCTTAGTCGCTTTATTTATAATATCTTTATGTTCCGTTTCAATTTCAGACAACCATGCCTCATCGATAATACCTGCAGTTAATAATTCATTCTTGAACTTTTCATTGCAGTCGTCTTTTTTAAGCGCTTCACGCTCTTCTTTCGTACGATATTGGTCATCATCATCCGATGAATGTGCTGTCATACGGCTAGTAACTGCCTCAATTAATGTAGAGCCTTTTCCAGAAACGGCTCTTTCTCTAGCTTCTTTCATCGCTTTATACATTGCCAAAGGATCATTACCATCTACTTGCTCACCATGAATTCCATAACCTTGAGCTCTATCAGACAATTTTTCTGCAGCGTATTGTAATGAATCTGGCACAGAAATTGCATATTTATTATTAATAATCACACAAACAAAAGGAAGTTTATGTACTCCAGCAAAGTTTAATCCTTCATGGAAATCTCCCTGGTTGGAACTACCTTCTCCAACAGTGGCTGTTGCAATTTTTTTCGATCCATCCATTTTTAAAGCTAAAGCAGCTCCGACTGCATGCGGAATTTGTGTCGCTACTGGAGAGCTTTGAGATAAAATATTTTTTTCTCTACTACTGAAATGTGATGGCATTTGTTTTCCACCCGAATTAACATCATCTTTTTTACCAAAAGCAGATAAAAATGTATCATAAGCTGAGATACCCATGTAAGTAACAAAAGCTAAATCTCTATAGTATGGCGCTGTGATATCCCCTTGCTCTAAAGCATAGGCCATTCCTATTTGAGTTGCTTCTTGTCCTTGACCACTTACAACGAATGGAATTTTACCAGCACGGTTTAATAACCATAACCTTTCATCTATTTTTCTACCTAAATCCATCCATTTATATATTACTTTTAGGTCTTCTTCGCTAAGGCCTAATGATTTATAATCAATCATATTAAATCCTCCTATTTATACGTGAATAGCTCTATTTTCTGCTTTTAATCCTAATTCCATTAATACTTCTGAAATGGAAGGATGTGCATGTGTTGTTAGTCCCAATTCTAATGCTGAGCCATTCATGAACTGTAACAGTGATGCTTCATTTATTAATTCTGTTACATGTGGACCAATCATATTAATACCTACAATTTCATCCGTTGACTGATCAATAACTATTTCACTATATCCTTCATTTGGACTGTGGTTATCAATTACAGCTTTACCAATTGCTTTAAATGGCACTTTGTAACTTTTAACTTTCATTCCTTCTGCTTTTGCTTGCTCTATATTTAAACCTATAGAAGCAATTTCAGGTTGTGTATATACGCATTTAGGCATTAAATTATAATCAACTGGTATTGGATTACTTTCAAACATATGCTCAACTGCCACAACACCTTCTTTTGATCCAACATGAGCTAATTGTAATTTTCCAATACAATCACCCGCCGCATATATGTGTTTATCTTCAGTTTGTTGATATTCATTTGTTAAAATATGACCTGTTGAAGTCGATTTAATTTTAGTATTATTTAAGCCAATATCTGAAGTATTTGGTTTTCTGCCAATCGAAAGTAATACTTTATCTACAGTAATGCTTTGTTCATTAAATTTAAATGTGACATCATCTTCGTTAATATTTATATCATTTTCTGAAAGTTGAACACCTTCATAAAATTTAACACCTTTCGCTGATAATGACTTTTTAAGCAATTGAGCCGCTTGTTTACTTTCAGTAGGCAATATTCTTTCACCAGCCTCAATAACTGTTACATCAACGCCTAAATCCGTCATTAACGATGCGAATTCCATTCCAATAACGCCACCACCAATAATACCCAAGCTAGATGGTAACGTTACTAATGATAATATGTCATCACTTGATAAAATTTTATCATGATCAAAAGTTAAAAATGGTAACTCAGCTGGTGTCGAACCTGTTGCGATTAATACAAATTGATTTGGCAATAATTCTGATTCACCATCTTCATATTCGACAGAAATTGTACCACTTTGCGGTGAAAAAATTGAAGTTCCTAGAATTCGGCCTGTACCATTATAAATATCAATATGATTATGTTGCATTAAATGTTTAACACCTTGATACATTTGATTAACTATATCTTCTTTACGTGCCAACATATTTTCAAAATTAACAGTTGCTTCTTGAACTTCAACACCAAACTTAGATGCTTGCTTTACAGTTTGATACACTTCTGCAGATTTAAGTAGTGACTTAGTTGGAATGCATCCTTTGTGAAGACAAGTGCCACCTAATAATTGACGTTCTACTATGGCTACTTTTTTGCCTAATTGAGACGCACGTATTGCCGCTACATATCCAGCAGTACCTCCACCGAGAACGACTAAATCATATTGTTTCTCTGACATGCTCTTACTCCTAACTAATGATATACATTTGATTAAAAATGTATTATTACTTATTTGTTAAATTGAATACTTATTAATTTTACATCAATGTTTACATAGAATGAATAATTTTAATACATTTTCATAGAATACTCATTCATCAATATATAAATATGCTAACGTCTTTGATTATGTTGAATCATTTCTCGCGCATTTTCTCTCGTTAAATCCGTTACACTTGCACCGGATATCATTCGTGCAATTTCATCGACTTTATCGTCACCAATTAGTTCTTTAACTTGTGTAGTTGTACGGTCATCTTTTGATGTTTTTGTTATCAATAAATGATGATCACTCATAGAAGCAATTTGTGGTAAATGAGAGATGCAGATAACTTGAATAAATTCTGCTATATCACGCATTTTTTCAGCCATTTTTTGCGCAGCTTGTCCTGAAACGCCTGAATCAACCTCATCGAATAAGATTGCAGTTTGACCTCTTGATTTAACAAAAATGCTTTTTAAAGCTAACATAATTCTCGAAAGTTCTCCGCCTGAAGCAATTTTATTCAAGCTTTTTAAAGGTTCTCCTTTATTAGGACTGATTAGAAATTCTACAAATTCAATACCATCCTTATTTGGTTCTTCTAATGCTTTGAACGAAATTTCTAAATTTGCATCTTTCATTTGTAAATTCTGTATTTCAGATACGATGTGGTCTCTAAGCTCTCTTGCCACAATGCGACGTTGTTTTGACAATGATTGTCCTACAACAATTACTTGTTGATATAACTCTTTTATTTCTTGTCTGAGTTGCGAAGTACTTTGCTCATAATTTTCAATCTTATTAATTTCGTTATTAAGCTTTTCCTGATATGCAATCAACTCAGATATATCTTTACCATATTTACGTTTTAAATTATTAAGTAAATTCATACGTGATTCATATTCATTTAGCACTTGTTCATCAAATTCTGTATTAGCCATCTCATCATATAACTCATGCTTTGCATCTTCTAAAATGTAATAAAATTGATCAATATCTTCTTTTAATTTGTCATATTTGTTTGGCACAATATCATTTATTGTTAACAAGTGGTTACTTAATTCATACAAACGATCTGTAATCGCATTTTCATCAGTTAACGTTAAATGTGCACTGTTAAGTGCCAAGCTCAGTCTTTCAGAATTTTGGATACGTTTAATATCTACTTCAAGCTGTTCAATTTCACCATCTTTTAGATGAGCATCAGACAGTTCTTCTAATTGAAACTTCATCAAATCTAAACGCTGAAGCAAGGCTTGGTCTGCAGATTCCAATTCTTCTAATTCTTGCTTTTTGTCTTTATAATTTTGAAAAGTTTGGTGATATTCGTCTAGCAAATCTTGATAACGAGATTCTGCATAATTATCTAATAATGTTAAATGATACTTTTGTTTTAACAGAGATTGCGTTTCATGTTGTCCATGAATATCCAATAGTTCTTGCATAACTCTTCGTAAATCTTGCAATGTTACAGTTTGGTTATTAATTTTACATAAACTTTTACCAGAACTAAAAATTTCTCTTTTCACTAACAAGAAATCTTCGTCTACATCTATATCCAAACTTTTCAAAATATGTATTGCATCTTTACTATCATCAATATCAAATATTCCTTCGATAACAGCCTTTTTTTCACCATGTCGAACAAAATCTGATGATGCTCTCATACCTATTAATTGACCAATTGCATCGATAATAATTGATTTACCAGATCCTGTTTCACCACTTAAAACAGTTAAACCATCAGAAAATTGAATTTCTAGCTCTTCAATAATAGCAAATTGCTTGATTGATAAGGTTTGTAACATAAACACATCGCATCCTTATAACAAATTAAAAATTCTAGACTTAATTTCATCACTCGCCTCTTTACTACGGCAAATAATTAAACAAGTGTCGTCACCACATATCGTACCTAAAACCTCTTCCCAATTAATTTGGTCTAAGATAGCACCAATTGATTGTGCATTACCTGGCAATGTCTTTAATACTAGTAAATTATCAGTACCATCTATATTCACAAATGAATCCATTAAATAACGTCCCAATTTTTCTAACGGGTGAAATTTTCTATCATTTGGCAAACTATAAACATATTGTCCTGAAGGTATAGGTACTTTAATGAGTTGTAATTCTTTAATATCTCGAGATACAGTTGCTTGAGTAACATTTAAATCATAATCGTTTAATCGTTTAACTAATTCATCTTGTGTCTCTATCTGTTCATTTGAAATAATTTCTCTAATTTTAATATGCCTAACCGATTTTTTGGGCATAGTAAACACCTCTGATTACGAATATTTATACATTTATTTTAACACATGCACACCTATACTACTACTAAACACCTTTGCGTAAAAAGGGTAAATATGGTTTATATTTCGCTTACTTAGTAATGTTCAGTTTTCAAATAACTCATAAATATCGCTCGATATATGTATAAAAATGAATATATGTGTAATTTGCTTGCTAATTATTATCTATAATGTCCATAAAGAGAAATATATTTTTTAAGTAAGCGTCATTATTGTGCTTGTCATTGTTAGAATAATAAATGACTATAATTATTAATATAAAAATTGCGAAACAATCTTTATTCAAAAAATCGACTAGTAACAATGTTAGTCGTAAATATACGGAACGTCATTTACAAATTTAACTATTGTTACTAATCGATAACTTTGCTTTTAGTGATCTCTATTATAAAATAACTCAACGATATCTAATAATGGCTTGGTATTATATTTATCATCGATTTGTTTAAGATTACTAATTGCAGCATCTTTATGATATGACAGTTTATCTTCTGCGCCTTTTTTTCCTAATAAACTTACATATGTACTTTTATTATTTTCTAGGTCACTTCCAACTTTTTTACCTAATTTTGTTTCGTCACCATAGCAATCAAGTAAATCGTCTTTAATTTGAAACATCAAACCCAAATGTTCACTATAACTATTTAAAAGCGTTTTCGTATTTTCATCTACATTGGCAATTTCAGCAGCGCTCATTACTGCAAAGGTTAACAGCGCACCTGTTTTAGTTCTATGAATCATTTCTAATGTTTCTAGATTAATTGATTTACCTTCACTTTGCATATCAAGCATTTGGCCACCAACCATACCTAGATGGCCGCTTGCAAAAGAAAGACGTTGTAATACTTGAATTTTAACTTGGTCAGCTAGCATGTCATCATTAGAAATTAGTTCAAATGCTTTAGTTAGCAATGCATCACCGGCCAAAATTGCTGTCCACTCACCATATACTTTATGATTAGTCAACTTACCTCGTCGATAATCATCATTATCCATTGCTGGTAAATCATCATGTATCAATGAATACGTATGAATCATTTCTAATGCTATTGCACTTTTCATACCTAACTTGTAATTCATACCTAATGAATCAAGAGTTAGCAATAATAGTACTGGACGAATTCGTTTACCCCCAGCATTCAATGAATACAACATACTTTCTTCTAATCTAGTATTCATAGTGGAATTATTAATCGCAACAGACAATTCATGATTGACTTGTTTAACTAAATTATTCATTGTTTGATTCATCATCCTGAACATCCTCAGCTTCATCTTTTATTAAATCATTAACCTTTTTTTCGGCATTTTTTAATGTAGTGTCACAAGCTGCTGATAATTTCATACCTCGCTGATATAAATCTAATGATTCCTCTAAAGATACTGTTTCATTATCTAATTTTTGAACAATTTGCTCTAATTCATGCATCATTTCTTCAAAACTTTGCGTTTCTTTAGTCATTATTCCACCTTACTTTCGTAACTTTTGCGTCTACTGAACCATCTTTCATCGTTAAAGTTAATTGATCATTTTCATTTAAATCTTTAGTACTTGTAATGACTTGGTTTTCTTTATTAACGATTGCATATCCACGTAACATCGTATTAGTTGGACTTAAATTATTTAAATTTTCCACTTTAAATTTCAAGTCATTTTTATAACTTATTATTTTGCTATTTAAAGCTTTGACAAGTTGTTGTGTCATTTGAACATTATTTTGTTGTTCTCGATTAACATGTCGTAACAATTCACGTAAATTAAATCGTTGCTGTAATAATTTCAATTGATGCCTTTGTTGTTCAAATGTTAATTCAACTTGTTGTTTTAATCTTTTTTCTAAATCATCTCGACGTTGAATTTGCTGGTCATACAATAAACTAGGTTGTTTAAATTTATAGTATGACGATAAATGTTCGATATGTTTACGGTGTTGCTCTAAATACTTTTTGATGAAACGAGTTAACGTAAATTGATATTGTTGAATTTGTTGTAATAGTTCGTACTGATCTGGTGTAGCGATTACAGCTGCTTGTGTTGGAGTAGCCGCTCTGACGTCTGCTACAAAATCACTTAATGTAAAATCCGTTTCATGTCCAACAGCTGAAATGATAGGTGTTTGACAATTAAAAATCGCACGTACAACTTCTTCTTCATTAAAATTCCACAAATCTTCAATTGAGCCACCACCACGACCAACAATAATCGTGTCTACACCTAAACTATCAGCATATTCAATTTTTTCAATAATGTCATCTTTTGCTTTTTCACCCTGAACTAAAGTACTTATTTGTATTTGCTCAACGAGTGGAAATCGACTATTTATTGTTGAATGAATATCGCGAATAGCTGCACCAGTGCTTGCTGTTAAAACTGCAATTTTTTTAGGAAACTTGGGTATTAATTTTTTATTTGAGTCATCAAAATAGCCTTCTTTGGCTAATTTCTTTTTTAATGCTTCTAATTTTTGATATAAGTTACCAATACCATCTAATTGCATTTTATTTACATAAATTTGATAGTTGCCACGACGTTCAAAAACAGAAACACGTGCTTCTAATAAAACCTCGTCACCTTCTTTTGGTTCGAAATTTAATTTAGAAGCACTACCTTTGAACATCATGGCACTTATAACGCTTTCTTTATCTTTTACATTAAAGTATAAATGACCACTTGAATGCTTTTTAAAATTTGAAAGCTCACCTTTAATCAATACAGATTGGAGATGTGGGTCTTGATCAAATTTATATTTAATATATTTCGTTAAAGCTGAAACACTTAAATAATCTGACATATAACATCACTCAATTTTATTTTTTTATATTACTTAATACACCATTTACAAATTTATAATGATCATCATCACTAAATTGCTTTGTCAATTCAACTGCTTCGTTCATTACAACTTTTGACGGTGTATCACTGTGCAATATTTCATACGTCGCCATTCTCAAAATAATTCTGTCTGTTTTTAGCAAACGTGAAATTGTCCAATCTTTTAAATATGGACTAATTGTTTCATCTAATACAGGTTCATGATCTTTCACACCTGAAACTAGCCAATGAATAAATTCAAAGTCTAAGTCAGGATTATCATCTTTAATAAAGCTAATTGCTTCATTTATCGTTAAATCACTGTCTTTCATTTCTAACTGAAATAAAGTTTGAAAAGCTTGTACTCGGGATTCTTTACGACTCATTATTAACTCCTTCAAACGTTTGTATTTGTCTTTATCTACTTTAGCTATATCACATTACTTTTCAATAACGATTTGTGTAATATGAATATTAATTTGTTTAGGTTCTATCGCTGTCATATTAGAAATTGAATTAAAAATTGACGTTTGAATTTTATTTGCAGTTTTTGAAATATTAACACCATGTTTTAAGGCACAATAAACATCAATATAAATGCCATCTTCTTTACTCTCGATTTTTAAATCACGGCTTAAATTTTTACGACTAACTTTTTCTAAATTTGTTTCTTTTAATTCAGCAAAATGACCAGTAATACCCTCTACTTCCGAAGTGGCTATACTTGCAATAACAGATAACACTTCTGGTGCTATTTCTACTTTACCTAACTTTGAATTTGAATAATCTGTTACTTTGACCATGGATTGACCTCCTATTGACCTTCATCATTCATAATACTATTTTGCTCTAAAAAGTTTGTATTAAATTTACCGCTTCTAAATATGTTGTTATTTAATAATTTGATATGGAATGGAATAGTTGTATCAATACCAAGAACCACAAACTCACTTAATGCACGAATGCCTGCCATAATAGCTTCGTCTCGTGTTGGTTCATGTATAATTAATTTTGCTACCATCGAATCATAATATGGCGGTATTGTATAATTAGTATAACATGCAGACTCTATTCGAACACCATATCCACCTGGTGCAAGATATTGCTCAATTTTACCTGGTGATGGCATAAAGTTTTTATATGGATTTTCAGCATTTATTCTGAACTCGATAGCATGTCCATTTAACTTAATATCTTCTTGCTTATAAGGCAATACTTCACCCATAGCAACTTGTAATTGTAATTTTACTAAATCAATACCTGTCACCATTTCAGTTACAGGATGCTCTACTTGAATTCGAGTATTCATTTCCATGAAATAAAACTTGTTGTCATTTAAATCATAAATAAATTCAATAGTTCCCGCATTTTCGTAGTTAACTGCCTTAGCTGCTCGTACTGCAGCATTACCCATTTCACGACGTGTTTCATCGTCTAATATTGGAGAAGGCGCTTCTTCTACTAATTTTTGCATTCGTCTTTGTATCGTACAATCACGTTCACCCAAATGTATAACATTTCCGTAACTATCTCCGACAATTTGAATTTCAATATGACGGAAATTTTCGATGAATTTCTCCATATATAATCCACCATTACCAAAAGCAGTTTGTGCTTCTTGCTCAGTCATACGGAAGCCAGTTTCAAGTTCTTTTTCATCACGGGCAACACGGATACCTTTACCGCCACCACCAGCAGTCGCTTTAATAATAACTGGATATCCAATTTTTTTAGCAATTTTCTTTGCCTCTGAAACGTCTTTCATTAAACCGTCGCTACCAGGAACAACTGGTACGTTAGCATTGATCATTTCAGCTTTAGCAACGTCTTTAATCCCCATTTTTTGAATAGATTTATAACTCGGTCCAATGAACTTCAATTGGCATGCTTCACATAATTCTGCAAAATCAGCATTTTCCGCTAAGAAGCCGTATCCTGGATGCACACCATCACAACCTGTAGATGTTGCAATAGATAAGATATTTGGAATATTTAAATATGAATCTTTAGACAAAGTGGGACCGACGCAATATGCTTCATCAGCAATTTGAGTATGTAGTGCATCTTTATCCCCTTCAGAATAGATTGCAACAGTTTGGATACCTAAGTCACGACATGCTCGGATTATCCTAACTGCGATCTCACCACGATTTGCTATTAAAACCTTTTTCATTATTTCACCTTAAATAACGGTTGGCCATACTCTACCATTTGTCCGTCTTCAACTAAGATTTCAACAATTTCACCTGAAATTTCTGCTTGAATTTCATTAAATAACTTCATAGCTTCTAAAATACATACTGTTGTATCATTAGATACAGTATCTCCAACTTGTACATATGCTTCTTCATCTGGAGATGGTGATTTGTAGAATGTACCTACCATAGGCGCATTAATTGTTTTGTGATTATCTGACGCAGCTTTTGGCGCTTCAGCTTTATTGTTATCAGTTGATTGAACTTGTGGTGCAGGCATCACCGCAGTCTCAACTGGCATTTGTGAGATTTGTGGCGTGATTATCTCAGTCTCTTTTTCTTTTTTCAGAGTAACTTTGCCTTTTGTATCTTCAATATTGATTTCCGTTAAAGTTGATTTATCCAGAATTTCGATTAATTCTTTAATTTCTTTAAAGTTCATTATTACTGACTCCTTCAGTTTGTTTTCATCTACCCGTCTATTTTACTTGAGACAACTCTTCAATTCAAGCATGTTCATATCGCGGGCGACATTATAAAGTGCATAATTAACTAACATTATTAAACCATTTAATGTTTTATGTACGCATTTACTTGTGTAAGTATCATTATCTTACGTTCAATTAAAAATTAAAAAACCTCTTCGTATAGCTTTTCGAAACAAGAGTTTTGTTTTTAAATTTTGCTTTTAGCTGTGTACTTTTGTTACATAATTTGTTTAATGACTATCTTATAAGTAATACTTGCACAACTTTTTTACATTTATTTAAAATTAAAAAGCCTCATAACAGCATATAACCTATAAACATTTTAGGCAATAGCTTTTTATGAGACTTCGTTTAAAGATAATGCATTAAGTTAACGAGGTTATCTCAACACATTTACTTTAAAATTAATTGATTAACCTCTTGAAATGTAACTTCCGTCACCAGTATTGATAACTAAAACGTCGCCTTCATTTACAAATAAAGGCACATTTAAAGTATAACCAGTTTCAACAGTTGCAGATTTAGTAGCACCTGTTGCAGTATCACCTTTGATACCTGGTTCAGTTTCAGTTACAGTTAATTCAACAGTTTTAGGTAATTCAACACCGATTGTTTCACCTTCGTATGTTTGAATTTGTACTTCCATACCTTCTTTTAAGTAATTCAATTCTTCTTTTAAGTAATCACTTGAAAGTTCAGTTTGTTCGAAACTTTCATTATCCATAAACACGTGATTATCACCATCAGCATATAAATATTGCATACGACGGTTTTCAATCATTGCTGGTTCTACTTTTTCACCAGCTCTAAACGTTTTCTCTTGAATAGCACCAGTTCTTAAATTACGTAATTTTGAACGAACGAATGCTGAACCTTTACCAGGCTTTACGTGTTGGAAATCAATAACTTTCCAAATAGCATTATCAACAGAAATTGTTAAACCTGTTTTAAAATCATTAACCGAAATCATTCAGTTTCCTCCTCATTATACACGCTTATGTTAAAACTATAAGGTCTTTTGTGCATTTAGTAAAGACTTGACACCCATTTTCTGTAATTAAAATATCATCTTCTATTCTAATTCCACCTAAACCTTCGATATAAACGCCTGGTTCTACTGTAACACAGTTGTTTACTTGTAGTTTATCTTGAATTGTTCTTGCCAACATTGGGCCTTCGTGAATTTCAAGTCCAATACCATGGCCTAGTGAATGACCGAATTCTTTACCATAACCTTTTGAATCTAAATATTCTCTAGAAATTGCATCCGCTTCTGCACCAGTCATGCCGGGTTTAATCTCATTTATTGCTTTCATCTGAGATTCAAGCACAATCTGATAAATTTCTTTTAACTTTGGATTCGGTTCCCCAATTGCAAATGTTCTTGTAATATCTGAGCAATAACCTTTATAGTAAGCGCCAAAATCCAACGTTATCATATCACCTTTTTCAATAACTTTATCACTTGCAACACCATGGGGTAATGCACCTCTGTGCCCTGATGCAACAATCGTATCAAATGATGGTCCATCTGCACCTAGTTCAAGCATTTTGCTTTCTAAAATTGCTTTTAATTCTTTCTCAGTCATACCAGCTTTTGCAACAGTCAGTATGTATTCATAAGTTTCATCAACTATATCTGCAGCTTTTTGAATCAATGCTATTTCTTCTTTATCTTTCACATCTCTGATTTTATCTACAGCATTAGAAATACTAATTAGCGTTAAGCGACTTTTGTTTAATTCTAAATAAGTATCGTAGCTTACTTGATGACCCTCAAATCCTATGTTCTCAAATTTTTCTTGATGTAATAACTCTTTAATTTCATCGATAATTGTAGATTTACGATTAATAATTTTATAATTTGGAGCTTGTGCCGTCGCTTGATCTATATATCTAAAATCAGTAATTAAATACTGCTTATCTTTTGATATAATTAACGCACCACTTGTTCCAGAAAAACCGGATAAATATCTTCTATTAAAATCTGAAAGTATAATAACTGCATCTAAATGTTTTTGTTCTAAAATTCGATGCACTTGTGATATTCTACTCATCTTATAACCTCCTAGTTAAAAGTTTGTGCATTTCTACTTTATACATTAAAATAATATCATATTAACGATTAAAAATAATAGATATTGATTTTAGGGAGATTGTAATGAAAAAATTGGTTTCAATTGTTGGCGCAACATTATTGTTAGCTGGTTGTGGATCACAAAACTTAGCACCATTAGAAGAAAAAACAACAGACTTAAGAGATGATAATCATCAACTTAAACTGGATATTCAAGAACTTAATCAACAAATCACAGATTCTAAAAACAAAATTAAAGGACTTGAAAAAGATAAAGAAAATAGCAAAAAAACTGCATCAAATAATACGAAAATTAAATTGATGAATATAACTTCAACATATTATGATAAAGTCGCTAATGCTTTAAAATCATATAATGATATTGAAAAAGATGTTTCGAAGAACAAAGGGGATAAAGATGTTCAATCAAAATTAAATCAAATATCTAATGATATTCAGAGTGCACATAATACTTATAAAGATTCCATTGATGGATTATCGCTAAATGATGATGACAAAAAAACATCTAAAAACATCGACAAATTAAACTCTGATTTGAATAGCGCGTTTGATGATATTAAAAACGGCTATCAAAATAAAGATAAAAAGCAATTAACTAAAGGTCAACAAGCATTATCCAAATTAAATTTAAACGCTAAATCATGATAGGAGCATTTTAATGCGTAATATAATTTTTTATTTAATACTTATTGTTGCTGCAATCGGATTAATAGTTAACTTAGATGATTTTATTTTTTCAATTGTAAGAATGTTAATCAGTTTTGCAGTTATAGCCGGAATTATTTACCTTATTTATTACTTCTTCATCTTAACAGAAGACCAACGTAAATATCGTAAGGCAATGCGTAAGTATAAAAGAAATCAAAGAAGAAAATAATAATAGCGAAAAAATGGAAGCGAATTAAGGTTAAAAACAGCCTATTTTCGCTTCCATTTTTTCGCTATTATTATTTACTTTCTATACGTCCATTCATCTGAACGATATTTTTCTGTAAGTTCATTTACTTCTGCTAATTGTGATTCAGTTAATTCAAGCGGTTTCAATTGAATATTTAAACCTTTTTTAAATCCTTCTTCAAATGCTTCTTCCATTTGTTTTATCGTAATATGTTTATCTGAAATGTCATTAATAGCGACTGCTTTTTCCACGAAAGCTTCTTTCATTTTTGCTTTTAATCTATCATTTTTATAAATAAACATATCAAATAATTCATCAATATCAATATCTTGTAAAATTGAACCGTGCTGTAAAATAACGCCTTTTTGTCTTGTTTGAGCACTTCCTGCAATTTTACGTCCTTCTACAACTAATTCATACCAACTGGGCGCATCAAAACAAACTGAACTTCGAGGTTGTTTTAGCTTTTGACGTACTTCCGGTGTCTTAGGTACAGCAAAATACGTTTCAAAGCCAAGATTTTTGAATCCTTCTAACAATCCTTGTGAAATTACTCTATATGCTTCAGTTACAGTTGAAGGCATATTGGGATGTGATTCTGGAACTATAACACTATAAGTTAACTCTTTATCATGGAGCACCCCTCGGCCACCAGTCTGACGCCTTACGAGACCGAAACCTTTCTCTTCAACTTTATCTATGTCAATTTCCTTTTGTAATCTTTGAAAATATCCAATTGATAATGTCGCTGGATTCCAAGTATAAAAGCGGATGACTGGATCAATTTCACCTCTTGAGACAAAATTTAACAACGCTTCATCCATCGCCATATTAAAATATGGATCTTTACTTCCGGTATTTATAAAATTCCAAGTTTCAGTCATATTCTAGAACTCCTATCAGCAAAATGTATAATATTTGATTCGCTAATTAATCAATTTAACTAAATGAATAATAATTGTAATTCTTTAGTGAAATATTTTGATAATTTGACCTAACAGTCTTATAATTATATTATCGTTTAATTA